>NZ_RZQI01000613.1:0-3670 GCF_003998335.1 Mesorhizobium sp. M7A.F.Ca.CA.002.05.1.1
ACACCCAGTCGCATGGCATCCGGTTCAACCTTTCCGTGGGCCAACGGCTGCGCAAAGCCAGTCTCAGGGACATCGCCCTGAAAAACTCGACCTCCATTGGCGTTGCTTTTCGGGTAAGCACCGGCGGCGTGATAGACGAAATGCTGGTCGATGGCTTTGACATGACGGAATGGGTTGGTGATGGCACCGGCAGTTCCATCACGGCCGGCATCGCGACCAGGTTTATTGGCGGCAACAATCCCGGCCTGCAGGGGACGTCGAGTGTGCCGACCAATCTGACCGTCAACACAACGCTGTCCGGGCTTCACAACCGGGCACTCTGCCACAACAACGGGGCCGGCGGGACGCGGACACATACGCTGCCGCCTGCCGTGCCTGGCCTTCGGATCGGCTTTGCCGGAGTACACGCAACCCATGTCATGAACATCGAGCCCAACGGGACGGACACGATCAAGGGCGGCGGTGCAGGAAAATATCTCATTCTCGATCCCGGCGAGCGTGTAACCCTGGAGGCATACGCAACGGGCTCATGGGTGGTCAGCGCGACAGTCGGCTGGGCGGGCGATTTCGAGTTGTAGACTTTGTCGTTGTGAATGACCGAATCGCCTAGGTTGCTTTTTTGATCCAAATGGACGAACGAAAGATATGGTGCTCGCTCTGTGGTCAATGGTGGCCGTGACCACCTTTATACTTGTGGCCCGCCACAATCGGGTTTCTGTTGTAGCGATTGGCTATGTCGGCCTTCTTGCTTATTCGGTGCCCGCGCTGATTGGCTTCACGCGACCTGTGAGCGCGAAAGGATTGGTGCCATATCTCGAGCCGGCGTCGTCGGAAGCAATTCTGGTGATGGTCGCTGCTTGGCTAGGGTTCGGGTTGGCGCTGCTGCTGATGCCTTCGTCTGTGGACGGGGGGCGTCCCCCTTGTTACCAGCTGCACCCGATGCGGGTCACCTGGTTCATTCGGTGCGCGCTGATCATTTCTTTAGCCTGCTATGCATGGATGGCAAACAGGGCTGGACTTGAGTGGTACGCGATGGAGCGTGCCGACATCTATGACGCCGTTGGTGGGCTCATTTCGATCGTGTGGCGTTGGGTCAGCGGCATCGGCCTTCTGGCATCGATCTATTTCGATAGGTTGTGGGGTCGCGGCGCTCGTATTTATCAAGCCATCTTTGCGTTAATGGTCGCACTTAATGCGATCGCGGGTGATCGGACTGTCCCGGTGATCTTGGCAATGGCGTTCGCCATCGTGTTGTTGTGGGAGTGGCCGATAACGAAGGCGGCCCTGCATTGGAAGGCATGGGCGATCGGGCTGGCGACGCTTGCGATCATCTTCTTTATGAAGCCCTTCTATCTGGCCTACAAACGCGACCTGCCGTTTGGCAGGATGCTGGCAGGCGGTTCTGATCCGATGGCTATGGTGGCCTCCTGGGAAGCCTTCGGCACTCATGAAAACATCGAAGGGCTGATTAGGAGTAGCACGACCTATCCATGGTGGAACACGGTTCGCGATACCTTGGCGCAACTGCTAATTCAGCCGTCGGCCTTCGGCTTTGACAGCACTGGGTTCAACACGGTGCTCCAGACCCAGATATTTTCGCAGGCGTTGTACGGCTTGGCTGGTACATTCTGGGGGCAGGCGTGGGCGATTGGTGGTATTCCCGTTGTGATCGTATTTGGGTTGATCTATGGCGGAGCGTTGGTGGCGTTGCACCATGCTTCGCTCAAAAGTAAGGGTATGTGGTTCTTCTTCTGGATCATCCTCGGCAGCGTGATAGGGGTCTATGCGCACCGGAATGCCTTGGAGAACGTTCTTGCGCAGGCACGGCAGCCATTCGTCGGTTTCGTGACGATTCAGGTCTTGGTGTGGGTACTGCTCTTCGGGCGCTTCCATACCAGCGTTCCGGCTGTTCCGATTGTGGGTCGAGACTACGGCAAATGAACTGATGTTGAGCAGCGCCTTGGGGGAGGCAAATGAACTGATATTGAGCAGCGCCTTGGGGGAGGCAAATGAATGGTGGAGCAGGTATATCTCGATCAGCAGCATGATCGTCTTGTATTCATCGACCGACCAGCCGACGAAGGATTCTGGGACGATCGTTGGGCGCAATCCCTAACAGCAGCGGACATTCGGAAAAAGAGCGTCTTTGTCCAGCATGTTACCCGAAAGTATTTAAGCCCGCCTGATCGAGTGATTGATGCAGGCTGCGGTGTGGCCAATACAGTCTTTGGGCTCCATCACGCAGGGTTCGAGGCTTACGGATTAGACTTTGCCCCCGTAACCATCGCTAGGATCAAAAAGCACGCCCCAGAACTTAATATCGTTCTCGGTGACGTGCGAGAAATGCCATTCGAGGATGCCTTTTTCGAAGGGGTGTGGTCCTTGGGGGTGATCGAACACTTCAAGGATGGTTACGCATCGATCATCGAGGAGGCACGCCGAGTGCTGAAACCTGGCGGACTCCTTTTCCTAACTGTCCCCAGCGTGTCGCCATTGAGGCGTCTAAAGATGCGGCTCGGTCGATACGAAGATGTGAGTGCCGCGGACATGGCCCGATTTTACCAATTTGCCTTCACCCCGAACGACACAATTAGAACGATCAGCGGGATGGGGTTCCGGCTTTTGGAAAGTCGGTCCAGGGGCGGATATCTGGGGTTGATGCGGGAGAGCAGCTTGTTAAAGCGCCTGCTTGAACCATTGTATGAGAGCCGGTCGCGACCGATGGTGACCTTACGACGCGCGATCGACTTAGTGATCAGCCCAGTATCCTTTCACACAAAGCTGTTCGTCTTCAAAAAGCACTAGCTGAAACTCGCTGAATTTCGAACTCCTATTGATCTTTATCCTGACGGAGCTTCTCATCGATGTCTCTCAGGCTTTTGTTGTACGCGCGCGTCTCTCGCCGCACCCCTATCGTGGCAATAACTACCCACGCGATGGAGAAGGCGCCGATGAGGACTCCTAAAACTAAATGTTTTATGTCAGGCATATGTGCTTTTACGCGCCCTAGGTGCGTCAATGACTTACCGAGCGCACGGGTCTCTTGCTGATACTCAGAATTTTAAAGTCTGTATCTGCCAACTTGGCGAATGATATCCAGAATCATAATCGCCCGCGTCAAACCTAACCTCCACCCGGCGAACATACCAAAAATCAAAAACTGAACAACTGCCCGGAAGGGCGGAAAGGAACCACCATGGACCGCAACTTCGCGCGGGCGCTTGCGCTTGTTCTCAAATCGGAAGGCGGCTGGTCGGACAATCCGGCTGACCCCGGCGGCGCCACCATGAAGGGCGTGACGCTTGCCAGCTTCCGTCGCTATGTGAAGGCCGACGCGACGAAGGCGGATCTGCGTGCGATCAGCGACGCGCAGGTCGCCACCGTCTATCGCCGCTTCTACTGGGACGCTGTGCTCGGCGCCGAATTGCCCGATGGCGTCGACCACGCTGTGTTCGATTTCGCCGTCAACAGCGGGCCTGGCCGGGCGGCCATATATTTGCAGGCGGCCGTCGGCGTTGCGCAGGACGGGCGGATCGGACCGGTCACCGTCGCGGCGGCCAAGGCAAAGCCGGCCGGTGTGACCATCGATGCGCTTTGCGATGCGCGGCTGGCGTTCCTCAAGCGGTTGCCGACATGGGCAACATTCGGGCGCGGCTGGTCCGATCGGGTC
>NZ_RZQI01000614.1:0-3661 GCF_003998335.1 Mesorhizobium sp. M7A.F.Ca.CA.002.05.1.1
GATGCCAGCGTTGCAGCAATGGTCGCCGCCGCGTTACAGGCAGGAATGACGACGCTGATTGCTCTCAATTACAAAACCTCGCGCCATGCGCTTGAGGATACAACTACCGTCACCCCGAAACGAATACAGACTAGCGGCCGCATCGGTATTTGAGAAGCAGTCTTGTCCATCCCGAATTGCGGCGCAAATACCGCTGCGTGTACGACCTGCTTCAGGCTCTTTCGAGCACGACCGGAATGACGTCGACAGCTTGCTCGCCAACCTGTCCCCCCGTGGTCTTGAGCACGCCGACGATCGGCGCCACGTCCGAATAGTCGCGGCCGTGGCCGACGGTGATATGGTCGTTGCTGGCCCGCATGCCGTTGGTCGGATCGAATTCCTGCCAGCCCGCATCGCGCCCGCACCAGACCTTGACCCAGGCATGCATGGCATCGGCGCCTTCCAGCCGGGGCTTGCCCTTCGGCGGGATGGTGCGCAAGAAGCCGCTGACATAGCCGGCCGGAATACCGAGCCCGCGCAGGCCGGCGATCATGATGTGTGAAAAGTCCTGGCAAACGCCGCGCTTCAACTTGAAGGCATCACTGGCCCGGGTCCGCACCGTTGTCGCTTCGCCGTCATAGGTGAAATCGCGATGGATGCGATTGCACAGGCTCACGGCCGTGCCGGCGGCGGAGCCGGCGATGCTGTCGCGTGCGTAAGCGGTGATCGCATCGTCGATGCCGGCATGGGTGCTGGCCGTCAGGAAGTGGTGCGGTGCATCAGGTGCCAGAGACCGCATCGCGGCGAGTTCTTGCCTCAGCCGGGCGATATCGGGCGACACGTCGAGCCCGGGCTCGGGCCGAGACACCGACACGCGGGCGCTCATCCTGATGTCGAGCGCGTCATGCGCGTCGCGAAAGGCGATCGAGGTGACGTTGTTGCCGAAGAAATCGGAAAAGTCGGAACGTTCGTTGGGTGCCGGCGCAAAGGACAGGGATGCGGCGATGACACGCTGCACGCCTGATATCGTCGACGGCAGTACGCGCACCTGATGACGACCGCCGCCGGCCGCCGCAGCGTAATCGTAATGCAGATGAAGCCTGATGTCGTAGAGCATGTTCTATTTTTCTGCCTTTGCGCAGGTTCTTGTCGCAAAACCCGTGCGACACTTTTGCGGAACCTGCTTAGCCGAAATAGGCTTTGGCGAGGCTGTTGTAGAGGCCGCCGATTTCATAGGCGAGGTCGTCCAGCGCCTTTGCCGTCATATCCGAAGGCTCCTTGATGGCGATCTGGGTGTTGAGCTGCAGGATTTCCTTCGCCGCCGGCGACATTTGTCCCTCCCCGCCGAGCGACGGCAACAGGCCGATTTCGGCCTTCAGCCTTTCGAGCTGGAACAGGATGGAGCGCGGATTGAGCGGATCGAGCGCCAGCAGGTCGATCACCGTGCGCCGACCGGCCTGCACCGGATATTGGCGGCGATGGGTCATCACGCTGTCGCCGATTTCCAGCATCATGTCCAGCGCGCCGTCCGGCGCCTTGGCGCTGGTCAGCCGCGACAGCGTGCGGGAGATCTGGATACCGCGCTCCAGCCGGCGGCCGATCTCGAGGAAGCGCCAACCGGCGAAGCGGTACATGTTCTCGTGCAGCAGGCCGGAAAAGCCGGCGAGCTTGCGCAGGATGACCGTCATCGCCCGGGTCGCGTCGTCGCCGGGCGCGACCGTCGTTGCGAACTGATGGATGGTTTTCGACAGGTCCTTCAGCGCCAGCCAGCCATCGGGCGAGAAGCGGTCGCGGATCTGCCCGGCGCTGTAGACCGCACTATCCAGCGTGCCGATCAGCCCTGACGGGATCGCCGTCTCCACATCGATGCCGAAAGGTTCGAGATAATCCCTGATGTCGGCGAGCAGCGGCATATCCGGGTCGGAGGTTTCGGCGAGCCGCACATGGTAGGCGCGCAGGATGCGCACCGTGTCTTCCGAGCGCTCGATATAGCGGCCGAGCCAGGTCAGGTTCTCCGCCGCGCGACTGGGCAGGCTGCCGGGCCTGGTGCGGCTGAAACTGTCGCCTTCTTGCGGCAGCAGCGTCTCGCGCTCCACCGGTTTGTCGCTGACAACCCAGACATCCGCCGCCTGGCCGCCACGCTGCATGGCGATCGCCGTCGGGTCGAGCGACAGGCCGATTCGGGCAAAACCGCCCGGCATCACCGTCCAGCCCTCCGGCGTTCGCGCCAGGTAGACGCGCAGGCTGGCTGGCCGCGGCTCCAGCCAGCCGCCGACATAGACGGGCGTCGTCGAAAGCGTCACCGCTTCCTGGCCGACGAAATCGCCGCCATCACGTTCAATGCGCGCCACCAGTTCCGCCCGCTCCCCGGCCGACAGAGCCGAGCCTAGCTTCGTTGAATCGTCGTCCTCGAAGGCAAGCCTCGTCGACAGCGCCGGCCCGATCACCATGCGATCGATGTTGGCCAGCACATGCGCGCGTTCGGTTGCTTGCCCGCACCACCATGTCGCGACGCTTGGCAGCAGCAATTCCTCGCCCCGCAAGGCCCGTGAAATCTTGGGCAGGAAGGCAAGCAGCGCGCGCGTCTCCATCAGGCCGGAGCCCAGCGCGTTGACGGTAGCAACCGCGCCCTGGCGGATCGCCTCGACCAGGCCCGGCGTGCCGATCTGCGAATCCGCGCGCAGTTCAAGCGGATCGGCGAAGGCGGCGTCGAGCCGCCGCCACAACACGCTGATCGGCATCAGGCCGGAAACTGTGCGCACCATCAGCCGGCTGCCGGAGACGGTCAAATCCTCGCCTTCGAGCAGCATGATGCCGAGGTAGCGGGCGATGTAGGCGTGCTCGTAATAAGTTTCGTTGAGCGGCCCCGGCGTCAGGATGGCGACGCGGCCGTCGGTTTCCTTGGCCATGCCGATCAGCGCGTCGCGAAAACGGCGGAAAAAGCCGGCAAGGCGGTGCACATGCATCTCGCCATAGATGTCGGACAGCGCGCGCGTGGTGGCGACGCGGTTTTCCAGTGCGAAACCGGCGCCGGACGGCGCCTGCGTGCGATCACCCAGCACCCACCATCGGCCATCAGGCCCGCGGCCGAGTTCGAAGGCGCAGAAATGCAGGAAGTGGCCGCCGGCCGGCCTGGTGCCGACGACAGGCCGCAAATATTCCGGGCTGGCGGCGATCAATCCCGCCGGCAGGATGCCTTTCTCGACCAGCCGGTTCGGCCCGTAGATATCGGCGATGGTTTCCTCGAACAGGTCGGCGCGCTGCACGAGGCCGGCGCTGATCGCCGCCCACTCGCTCTCCTCGATGAGAACCGGGACATGCGCCAGCGGCCATTCGCGCTCATTGGCACCGGCCTTGTCATAGACGCGGTAATAGACGCCGGCATCGCGCAGATACTGGTCGGCGCGGGCAAAGCGCTGGCCGAGCTTTTCAGCGCCAAGTTCCTCGAGCGCCTCGACAAAATGCTTCCAGGCCGGGCGAGGATTGCCTGACGCATCGACCATCTCGTCGACGACGCCGTCGATCGGCTGGTAGTGCTCCAGCAGGCTGTGGGTCTGCGGCTTGCCGCGTCCCCTCTTGTGATTCCCCTTTGCCATCGCTGATCAGAGTCTTGCCGGCCGCCGAAGGTCAAGGGTCATCGGGAAATCTTCCGCCGGTTGTTCTTCACGGATCACATAGGCGG
>NZ_RZQI01000615.1:0-3655 GCF_003998335.1 Mesorhizobium sp. M7A.F.Ca.CA.002.05.1.1
CGCTCGCACAGGTTCATCACCAGCCGCATGTCGTGTTCGATCAGCACAATGCCGATGCGGCGCTCGGTGCGGACCGTCGAGAGGATCGAAACCAGTTCGGCGGTCTCGACGGCGTTCATGCCGGCGGCCGGCTCGTCGAGCAGCAGGAAGCGCGGCTTCAACGCCAGGGCGCGTGCCACTTCGAGCCGACGGCGCTGGCCATAGGCAAGCCTGGCGGCCGGTTGATCGGCGAATCTCTCCAGCCCCATGCGCGCAAGTTCACCCATTGCCGCCGCCTCGGCATGGCCAAGATCCGGCTCCACCTGGCGGGCGGCGACGACGACATTTTCGAGCACGGTCATGTGCGGGAAGACGCGGATGTTCTGGAACGTGCGGGCAACGCCGGAGCGGGCGAAGCGGAAGGCCGAAGCCTGCCGGACCACGCCACCCACCGACACGGTGCCGGCACTTGGCTTGATATCACCGGCCAGCATGTTGAGCAGCGTCGTCTTGCCGGCGCCATTGGGGCCGATGATGCCGGTGATGCTGTCGGTCTCGAAATCCAGGCTGACGTCGTCGACGGCGACGACGCCGGCATAGCGGCGCGACAGATGGACGGCGGCGAGCCGGTCACTCTCGACATGCCGCGGTGGCGCCGTTGAAGCCATCACGGCCTGGCGACCGGGCCGACGCAGCAGGTTCAGTTCACGCTCGCCGAACAGACCGGTCGGTCGCCGCCAGATAACCAGGATCATGGCGATGGCAAGCACGCCCTGGGTCAGGCCAAACAGGACGGGCAGATGCAGGCCGAGCACCTCGCCGCCGCCTTCGAAGCGGCGCACCACTTCGACCAAAACGATGGTGACGATGACGCCGGCGAAAGCGCCGAGCGACGAGGTCATGCCGCCGACGATCAGCATGGCGAGCATGGTGAAGCCGAGGTCGAAATAGAAATCGCGTGGCGAGAACGCACCCAGAAACTGCGCCATCATGGCGCCGGCGGCCATGGCGGCGACGACACCCGCCACCCAGGCGGCCAGACGCGCCGTGCGCTGGTCGACGCCGACGGCGGCGGCACCGCGCTCGTCATTGGCGGCGGCGCGGGCGGCAAGGCCGAAGGAGGTTTCGCGAAACAGCCTCGCCGCCACCAGCGCCATCGAAGCGACAGCGGCAGCCGTCCACAGCCCGACCTCGCGCGGCACGCCATAGAATGGCTGACTGCCGCGCGTGATCTCGCGCCCGGCCACCAGCAGCGTGTAGACGATGATCAGCATGGCAAGCGTTGCGATCGAAGCGCTCGATCCGGAAAGCCTGAGCAGCGGCGTGCCGGTCAACAGGCCGACGATGACCGCGAGCGCAAGGACGACGGCCAGCGCCGCGAAGAAGGAGAGTTGATACCCGGCGAGGAATTGCGGCAGGTCGCGCAGCGCCGTTCGTTGCAAGGCGGTCGGCATGGTGAGGATGCCGGTGGCGTAGGCGCCAAGGCCGACAAAGGCGGCCTGACCGAACGAGACGATGCCGC
The DNA here is from genome assembly GCF_003998335.1 of Mesorhizobium sp. M7A.F.Ca.CA.002.05.1.1. Classification (NCBI taxonomy): domain Bacteria; kingdom Pseudomonadati; phylum Pseudomonadota; class Alphaproteobacteria; order Hyphomicrobiales; family Phyllobacteriaceae; genus Mesorhizobium; species Mesorhizobium sp. M7A.F.Ca.CA.002.05.1.1. Next base: position 1,502 of record NZ_RZQI01000615.1, read on the forward strand.
TGTTGCCAGAGAATATCTGCAGGCCAAGCACCGCCGTCAGCATGATCGCGGCATAGGTGACCACACGTTGCATGGCGGCGCTGCCAAAGATGAAGGCGGCAAGCGCCACCAGCAGCAGCACCGCGACCATGCACAGGGCATCGGCAGTGGCGTTGCGAAACGCGGCCGGCATGAAGCCACTGGGCTTGCTCTCGCTCATCGTCACCGACGCCATTACGCGGCCCTGAAGCGATCGGGTGAAAACGGCGCCAGGATCGGTTGCGCGCCTTCGGTGACCAGCCTGGCCACCGCCTCGCCGACTGCCGGCCCGGTCTTGAAGCCGTGGCCGGAGGATCCCGCCGAAACGACCAGCCCTTCGACGTCAGGCATGGCGCCGATGACCGGCAGATCGTCGGGGCTCATGTCGTAGAGTCCGGCATAGCCGGGCCGGATGCCAAGCTCGGCCATGGCAGGGACTCTGCCAGCGAAGGTCTCCAGAATCTCGACCGATTCCTGCTCCTCGACACCTTCCATGTAATCATCAGGATTTTGGACCAAACGCGGGCGGCCCGCATGTTCGTGGCGCAGGCCGGTGCCGCCACCAGCCCAGGTGCCGGCCAGGATGACGCCGTCATTGTCAGGCCGTGCATAGTTGCAGGAAATGTCGTCGCACCAGGCGAAAGGCATGACCTGCCTTGCCTTGCCGGCTGCGTCGAGGACGGCCATCGGATGGCGCTCGACATGCAGCGGCAGATCGAGGCCGACCGTCGCCAGCAGGCGGCGCGTCCACGGCCCGGCGGCCAGGACGACGGTACCGGCTTCCAGCACCGTTCCATCGGTCAAGGTGACGCCGGTGATGCGGTCGCCCTGCCGTTGAAGGCTCTCGACCAGCGTGTTCTGCATGATCCTGGCACCGTTGGCGCGGGCGGCACGGGCGATGGCGTTGGTGGCGCCGAAGGCATCGGCGTAGCCATATTCCGGCTCCCACAGCGCCATTGCGACATTGTCCAGGGCAAAGCCGGGTGCCGCGTCGGCAAAGGCCTGCGGCGACAATGTCTCGATGCGCGCGCCCTCGCCGCGGATGCGTTCGGCCGCCGCCGTCCAACTCACCTTGTTGTCGTTGCCGCAGACCCACATCATGCCGATTTCGGTGACGAAAGAGCCTTCGCCCGCGATTTCCGGCAGCGACACCAGGATCTCGCGGCCACGTATGGAAAGCTGCGACAATTCCGGCATCAGGTAGAAGGCGTGCAGCAGCGCCGACGATTTGCCCGACGGGCCGCCGGCGGGATGGGTCTGCTCGACCAATGTGACCTTCACACCGGCCTTGGCCAGATGATAGGCGGCGCTCGATCCGACAATGCCGGCACCGACGACGATGACGTCGCTTCCGTTTCGCATGGCTGTTCCCCACAGTCTCTTGGCTGCTTTCCGACAAGGTAGGGCCAGCGATCACGCAATGTCAACATCTCTTCATTGTTGACCAAGATTTAAATCTCTGTAATAAACTCGACAAAACAAGAGAACACGGATTTCGGGGAGGCCCATGGCGATACGCGATGTTCTGATGCGCGGGGATCTTGCGCTGACGCCGTCGGAAGAGAAGATCGTCCGACTGCTGTTGACGGACTATCCGACCTCCGGCCTCGGCACCGCCTCATCGCTCGCCCGGCGCGCTGGCGTCAGCGATCCGACCGTGGTGAGACTGGTCGTCAAGCTCGGCTATGAAGGGTTTCCGGATTTCCAGGCGAAGCTTCTGGCCGAAGTCGAGGCAAGACTGCACTCGCCGCTGCTGATGATGGAGGCCAAGCGGCAGAGCGGCTCCAACGACAGCGCCGTGCTGGCCTATCTCGACAGCGTCACCACGGCCTTGCAGAAAGCCACCGCCGCGACACCCATCCAGACATACGAGCGGGCGGCCCGCCTGCTGATGGAGGTCAAGGGCGAGATTGTGATGGTCGGCGGCCGGTTCAGCCGTCACATCGCCGGCATGCTGGCCGGCTATCTCGTGCAGTTTCGCTCCGGGGTTCGCGATCTCGGCGTGCTTTCTCCACAGACTTTCGACACGCTCGCCGACCTCGACCGGCGCGACGTGCTCGTCGTGTTCGACTACCGCCGCTACCAGCTCGACGTCATGGCCTATGCGAGCCAAGCGGCGGCGCTCGATGTGCGCAT
>NZ_RZQI01000616.1:0-3654 GCF_003998335.1 Mesorhizobium sp. M7A.F.Ca.CA.002.05.1.1
CCTTGGGGTTCCGTTAGAGGATTCTGCTTGACAGTTTCATGGATATGAAAAACTCTAAGCCAATTTCAAAATCCCGATAGGCAGGTGGATGTCGACCCTAGTTGCAACATCAGCGCCAGAGGTCCGGTCTTCTCAGGGCTTCCGGGTCGCCATGCTGCTGCCGGGCGCTCTGGTCACTTTCCTGCTGATCCTGTTTGCCCTCGGCCTCGTGCTTTTTCTCGCCTTCCGCGGCAATGACGGTTCGCTGCTCGGCGCCGGCTTCACCGTGGCGAATTTTGTCACTGTGGTGTCCGATCCGCTGTACTGGACGGTGACGCTGCGCTCGCTGATCATTGCCGCTCTGGTCACGCTGGCGACCGTCGTCACCGCTTATCCCGTCGCCTACTACCTTGCCTTCCACGCCGGCCGGCGGCGCGGCCTGCTGCTGTTCCTGGTGACGCTGCCGTTCTGGACCAGCTATCTCCTGCGCGTCTTCGCCTGGAAGATCGTGCTCGCCTACAATGGCGTTTTGAACTCGGCGCTGATCGAAAGCGGTATCTGGTCCGAGCCGACATTGGCCTTTCTCAACACGCCGGCCGCCGTCGTCGTCACGCTCGCGCACGCCTATGCACCGTTCGCCATCCTGCCGATCTATGTGGCGCTGGACACCATCCCGAAATCGCTGATCGAGGCCGCTTCCGATCTCGGCGCGCGGCCATTCACCTCTTTCCGCCGTGTCGTGCTGCCCAATTCGATGCCGGGCGTGCTGGCGGCAGCCCTTGTCGTCTTCGTGCCGACGGTCGGTGACTATGTCACGCCGGCGCTCGTCGGCGGCCCGGCCAGCACCATGATCGGCACGCTGATCCAGGCGCAATTCGGCAAGGCCAATGACTGGCCGTTCGGCGCCGCACTCTCCGTCGCCGTCATGCTGGTCATCCTGTGCGTGGTGCTGGTCGCGCGTTTCGCCGACCGCAGATTTGGCAGCCGCACATGAGCGCTGCACGCACGCAGGGAGGCGGCCGCTGGCTCGGCGTCTACGTCGTCGCCTATCTGGTCTTTCTCTATCTGCCGGTGCTGCTGATCCCGCTGTTTTCCTTCAACAACTCGATCCAGGCAGCGTTTCCACTGCAAGGCTTCACCTTGCAATGGTACGCGACACTGTTCGGCAATTCGGCGCTGACTGGTGCACTCTTGAACAGCCTCGTCATCGGCGCCATTGCCGCCACGGGCGCGACGCTGTGCGGCATCACCGTATCCTACATGGACCTCTATGGCCGCTCGCCGCTGGCCGCCACCATCAGCGCCATCGCCCGGCTGCCGATCCTGATCCCCGGCGTCATCGTCGGCATATCGCTGCTGATCCTCATCAACCTCATTGGTTTGGGGCCATCGCGCATCGCCATCGTTCTCGGTCACATATTGGTGGCGCTGCCGACGACCGTGGTGATCATGCGCAGCCGCTTCGCCGCCGTCCCGAAAACCATTCGCGAGGCGGCGCTCGATCTCGGCGCCTCCGACTGGACGACGTTCCGGCGGGTCATGCTGCCGCTCAGCCTGCCGGCCATCGTTTCGGCCTTCATGCTGGCCTTCCTGATCTCCTTCGACGAATTCATCGTCGTCTTCTTCCTCGCCGGCACCGAGCCGACGCTGCCGCTCTACATCTGGAGCCAGCTGCGTTTTCCAAAGTCGCTGCCGACGGTGATGGCGCTGGGCACGTCGATCCTGGCTGTGTCCTTCATCATCGCTGCAGCAGCTGAAATCCTGCGCCATCGCGGCCTGTCCGCCACGGCGCCAAAGCCCGCGGATCCATCACAACCAAAACAAACCAAGAGAGGAGAACTGCAATGGCATTCGACCTGAAATCGATCTCTGCAAAGACTGTTTGCGCTGGATTGACGGCGTTCGCGATGACGCTGTCGTCGACCGTCGCTTTCGCCGGCGACAAGCTGCAATATTTCACCTGGTCGGGCTATGAACTGCCCGATTTCAACAAGAGCTTCCTTGCCGCGCATCCCGATGGCGTCGAGGCCTCCATCTTCGGTGACGACGATGACGCCTTCACCAAGGTCAAGGCCGGCTTCCGCCCCGACATCGCGCATCCCTGTTATGACAAGGTGGCGCGCTGGAACAAGGAAGGCCTGCTGCAGCCGATCGACACCAAGCGCATCAAGAACTGGGATTCGATCTTCCCGGTGTTCAAGAACCTGCCCGACCTGCAGGCCGGCGACGGCAAGGTCTGGATGGTGCCATGGGACTGGGGCAACACCTCGATCCTCTACCGAACCGATCTGGTGAAGAACCCGGAAGCGAGCTGGAACCTTTTGTGGGACAAGCAGTATGCCGGCCGCATGGCGACGATCGACGCCGTGCACGACACGCCGGTCGTTGCCGCACTGCTCGCCGGCGTCAATCCGTTCGACATGACGCCGGAGCAAATGGACAAGGTGGCCGAGAAGCTGCGCGAGCAGCGCCCGCTGCTCTCCAACTACACCACCGACATGACCTCCGTCGAACAGGCGTTGGCCAGCGGCCAATTGGTCGCCGCCATGACCTGGAACGCGTCCGCCACGTCGCTGAAGAAGCAGGGCGTGCCGGTCGAGTTCATGAAGCCGAAGGAGGGCATGCTGACCTGGGCCTGCGGCTTCGTCATGCTCAAGGACGCCAAGAATGTCGATCTCGCCTATGACTTCATCAACAGCCGGCTGGATGCCGACTCCGGCAAATACCTGATCCAGGCCTATGGCTACGGCAACTCGCTGAACTCCGCCTTCGCCACCGTGCCGAAGGAGGAACTTGAGAAATTGCAGCTGCCATCCGATCCCGAGGTGTTGCTGAAGACCACCATCTTCACCGGGCCGATGAAACAGAATGACGACCTCGCCAAGATGTTTGAAAAGGTCAAGGCGGGCGGGTGAGTTTCAACCGTATTCGAGGCGACCAATTGCCGAAGTTTGCGCTGCCCCTCACCTGCCTGCCGGCATCCTCTCCCCGTATAGTGACGGGGAGAGGGACGCTGTCATCGCCCATTTCGCCAATCATCAGCGTTGCAAGGATGGCGCCGGCGTTGCGGCCAGCCACTTCTCCCCGTCACTATACGGGGAGAAGTGCCCGGCAGGGCGATGAGGGGCAGCACTGACGCCCGATAGCTATCCAACCCTGAAGCCGGCCTTGGTCGCCACCGGCCCTAAGCACTGCAATAAGGACTAACAAATGGACATGCTGGACGAACCGGCTGAGAAGCCGAAGGACGATGCCGATGTGCGGGTCGGCCGGCGCGTGCGGGCGCTGCGGCTGGAGCGCAATCTGTCGCTGGCCGATCTTGCGGCAAAAGCTGGTGTGTCGATCGGGGCGCTCAGCCAGATCGAGCGCGGCATGTCCTCGCTGCGCGTCAAGGTGATCTGGCCGCTCGCCGCCGCCCTCGACATCGAGCCGTCGGCGCTGATCGCCGACGGCAACGATGCGGCCAACGATCTCTATTGCGTGCGCGCCGACAAGCGGCGGCAGATCCCGGTGAAGTCGGAAGGCATTGCCAAGGCGCTGCTGTCACCCCCGGGCGCGACGCTGACCGGCATGCTGGTGACGGTGGAAGCCAGCGGCGGCACGGCCGAGGCCTATGCCCATGCCGGCCATGAATTCGGCTTCGTGCTGGCCGGCGAGGTCGAACTGGTGGTGGAT
>NZ_RZQI01000617.1:0-3645 GCF_003998335.1 Mesorhizobium sp. M7A.F.Ca.CA.002.05.1.1
GAGCACCAGAAGGTTTGCCGGCCGCGCCAGCACGCGCGCCAGCAAGAGCCGTGCCCGCTCGCCGCCGGACAATTCGCGCACCGGGGTGCGTGCCTGCTCCGGCTTGAACAGGAAATCCTTCATGTAGGAGACGACGTGGCGCTGCTCGCCATTGATGACGAGGTTCTCGCCGCGCCCGTCGGTGAGATATTGCGCCAGCGTCTCCTGCGGGTCGACCGCCTCGCGCTTCTGGTCGAGCGTGGCGATCTCCAGATTGGTGCCGAGCCGCACCGAACCGGCGTCCGGCTTCATCTCGCCGGTCAGCATCTTCAAGAGCGTCGTCTTGCCGGCGCCGTTCGGCCCGACCAGGCCGACGCGATCGCCGCGCTGGATGCGGGTCGAAAACCCCTTGACCACGGTTAGATCGCCAAAGCTCTTCTCGATGTTCTTCGCCTCGATCACCAGCTTGCCGGACTCGGCGGCGTCGCTCGCCACCATGGTCGCCGACCCTTCGGCACCGCGATGGCCGCGAAAACGCTGGCGCATGGTCTGCAACTCGCCGAGCCGGCGCATGTTTCGCTTGCGCCGCGCCGTCACGCCGTAGCGCAGCCAATGCTCTTCGCGAACGATCTGGCGGCCGAGTTTATGCTGCTCGCGCTCTTCTTCCTCCAGGACTAGGTCGCGCCATTCCTCGAAATGGCCAAAGCCCTTGTCCAGCCTGCGGGTCTGGCCGCGATCGAGCCAGATGGTGGCGCGCGACACACGTTCGAGAAAGCGGCGGTCGTGCGAGATGACGATCAGTGCCGAGGAGGTGCGGATGAGTTCTTCTTCCAGCCATTCGATGACCGAGAGGTCGAGATGATTGGTCGGCTCATCGAGCAGCAGGATGTCTGGCTCCGGCGCCATGACGCGGGCAAGGGCAGCACGCCTCGCCTCGCCGCCCGACAGATCGTTCGGACGTTCCTCACCCGACAGTCCGAGATGCTCCATCAGATAGCTGGCGCGGTAGGGATCGTCGGCAGGGCCAAGCCCGGCCTCGACATAGGCGCGGACAGTGGCAAAGCCCTCCATGTCGGGCATCTGCGGCAAATAGCGGACAGTTGCCGAAGGCTGGCGGAACACCTCGCCGTCCTGCGGCTCGATCAGGCCAGCGGCGATCTTCAGCAGGGTCGACTTGCCCGACCCGTTGCGGCCGACCAGTGCGATCTTGTCGCCGGCCGAAGCCGTCAAGGCGGCGCCGTCGAGCAGCGGCGTGCCGCCGAAGGTCAGTTTTATCCCGTCGAGGTTGAGAAGAGGCGGGGCCATGTCAGCTTTCAGGTAAGGGATAGGGATGAGCGAGCAGCATCGCGCGGCCATGGCCGAGCGCGATTTCGAGGCGGCCCTTGATCTCGTTGGAAATGGTCAGCGACGAACCGAAGGCCACCTTGACGTGGTTCAGCGGCCATTTGGCGCCGGTGACGGTCAACCCGGCAAGCTCGGAAAAGCCGAGCACCGAAAACAGCGTGCCATCGGCATAGTCGAAGCCGGCCGTTCCGCGCAGCAGGGGAATGCCTTCCTGGGCGCCGCTGGTCAGGAGCACATCGGTCCCTGCTTCGGCCAGGCGCAAGGCAAGCGCCAGATGCAGGAAAGCGTGGTCGGCTCGCTTGCCGCCGAAAGCACCTGCTAGCACCAGGCGGGTCGCGCCGCGCTCGAGTGCGGCGGCGATGGCCAGTTCGCCATCGGTCTGGTCCTTTTCCGCCGGGAAGGTCCGGCGAGGCACGGAAGCGAGATCGTCAGGCAGCTTGGCTGGCACGGAATCAAAATCACCCACCCACAGCTCCGGGACAAGGCCGAGCAGCCGTGCATGGCCGATGCCGGCGTCGGCGGCGATGACGCGGGAGCCTTCGACCTGACGGTCGAGCCGTGGCGTGCGGATGAGATCGCCGCCAAGCAGGATGGTGAATGTGCTCATATCGTGTGGCCCTTACCAGCCCGGCACGGGAAACGGAAGGCGGCAAACTCCCACTTGCGTGGCGGATCGGCCCGGCCTATGTGTCGAAACGCTCTAACGGGGTGCCGGACGCGATCTTCGCGGACCGGCTGAGAGGCAGTCTCGCCAACCCGCTGAACCTGATCCGGTTTGTACCGGCGGAGGGATTAGACGTTTCGGACAGTCCGACGCCTCAATTCCTTTCAATTCGAACGAAGGAGGCGCCGATGCGCACGCTTTTATACGCTCTTGTTTCAGCAACGGTCGTGGCCTTGTCCGGACCGGCCTTGGCCAAGGACAAGCTCACCGTCTACACCTATGAGAGTTTTACCGCCGACTGGGGTCCGGGTCCCGTGGTGAAGAAGGCGTTCGAGGCCGAATGCGGCTGCGATGTCGAGTTCGTCTCGGTCGCCGACGGCGTCGCGTTGCTCAACCGCGTCAGATTGGAAGGCGCATCGACCAAGGCCGATATCGTGCTTGGCCTCGACACCAATCTCACCGCCGATGCCAAGGCCTCAGGCTTGTTCGCGCCGCATGGCGGCGTAACTGATGTCAACGTGCCGGGTGGCTGGAGCGACGATACTTTTGTCCCCTTTGACTACGGCTATTTCGCTGTCGTCTACGACACCGAGAAGCTGAAGAACCCGCCGAAAAGCCTGAAAGAGCTGGTCGAAGGCAGTGCCGACGACAAGATCGTCATCCAGGATCCACGCACCTCGACGCCGGGCCTCGGCCTGCTTCTGTGGGTCAAGTCGGTTTATGGCGACAAGGCGCCGGAGGCCTGGGCCAAGCTCAAGCCGAAGGTGCTGACCGTGACGCCGGGCTGGAGCGAGGCCTATGGGCTGTTCACCAAGGGCGAGGCGCCGATGGTGCTGTCCTACACGACGTCGCCGGCCTATCACATGATCGCCGAGAACACCGGGCGCTACCAGGCGGCCTCCTTCGAGGAGGGCGAGTATCTGCAGATCGAGGTGGCGGGTATCACCACGACGGGAGCCAAGAATCCGCTGGCGGCCAAGTTTATGGCCTTCATGACCGGGCCTAAATTCCAGGATGCCATTCCCGAGACCAACTGGATGTTCCCGGCCGGCAAGACCGACAAGCCGCTCAATCCGGCCTTTGATAAACTGGTCAAGCCGACCAAGACCTTGCTGTTCAGCCCGCAAGAGGTCGCTGCCAATCGCAAGGCCTGGGTCGATGAATGGCTTGCGGTGATGAGCAAGTAGGGCGCGAGCCGCGTCGCATGTTTGCGCCAAGCCGCCCCCCTCTGGCCTGCCGGCCATCTCCCCCTCAGGGGGGGATATCGGCAGCTTTATCGCCTCTCTTAGTCCTGCCACTCTTGAGAATAGCGAAGGCGGCTGAGTGCGCAATCTCCCCCCTTGAGGGGGAGATGTCCGGTAGGACAGAGGGGGGTGGGCTGGGCCTTCGCCAGATATTCCCCTCGATCAATACCCGTCGCAGGGTTGGATAGCGCGAGATGCGTACGCGCCATCCAGCCGATCCCCGCGTCAGCGCCGGCATTGTCGCGCTTGCCGCGATCGCGCTGCTGATCGGCGGCGCGTTTGCCGGCCTGCTTTTCGAGGGCGCCCACGATTTCTCGGGCGCCTGGGCAGCCTTCGATCCCTATCTGCTTCGCGTCATTCGCTTCACGCTCTGGCAAGCGGCGCTCTCGACGCTGCTTTCGGCCATCCCGGCGC
>NZ_RZQI01000618.1:0-3639 GCF_003998335.1 Mesorhizobium sp. M7A.F.Ca.CA.002.05.1.1
GGCGCCTTTGCCGGCTTGGACTGTTGATCGAAGCCGAGCACGGGCCGGATTCCTCGGCCTATCTGGTGACGCACAGCCGCAAGGTTGCAGAAGCAGCGCTTGCTGCACTTCCCGAGCATTGGTCGCGGATGACCGAGCAGCGTGTCGAGTTTTCGCGCGCGGTGCTGACCGGCAAGCGCGGCGGCATCGTGCTGACGGCGTCGCTGGAGGACAGCTACCGCTTCATCAACGACTATGCGCCCGAACATCTCGAGATCCTGTCGAAGGAGCCATTCGCGCATCTCGGGCGCATCACCGAGGCCGCCGAAATCCTGATGGGTCCGCACACGCCGGTGACGCTGGCCAATTTCGTTCTCGGCCCCAATGCGGTGCTGCCGACCAGCCGTTGGGCGCGGACTTACGGCCCGCTTTCGGTGACGGATTTCGTCAAGCGCTCGTCGATCGGCTATGTCACCTCGGCGGCCTATCCGGAACTCGCTCTGCACGCCCGCAGGCTCGCCCGCTACGAGGGCTTCAGCTCGCATGAGAACGCGGTCTCGGAAATCCGCGACCGCTATCTCGCCGGTTGAGCGGAAGCGATCGTGATGAAGGCCGCACGACTGTATGGACCTGGTGACTTGCGCATCGAGGACATCGCCACGCCGGGCGTGCCGGATGCGGGCTGGGTGAAGCTCAGGGTCGACGCCGCCGGCATTTGCGGTTCGGACCTGCACAATTTCCGCACGGGACAGTGGATAAGCCGGTCGCCTTCGACGGCCGGCCATGAGTTGACCGGCACGGTGACTGCCATCGGCGCGGGCGTGGACGCCTTCGCCGTCGGCGACAGGGTGGTCGCCGATTCCCGTTTCTGGTGCGGAGACTGCGCGCAATGTCATGGCGGCAGGCGGCATCTCTGTGTGTCGCTGGGCTTTGTGGGAGAAATCTGCGACGGCGGGTTTGCCGAACAGGCGGTGCTGCCCGCGCGGCTTTTGCATATCATCGATGCCGGGCTCGACGAGCGGGTCGCGGCGATGGCCGAGCCGCTGGCGGTGGCGCTGCACGCGGTGCGGCGCCTGCCGAAAACGGCCGGCTCCGTGCTGGTCGTCGGCTGCGGGCCGATCGGCGGTCTTGCCGCGCTGCTGCTGTCTCGAACTTTTGCGGGCACCGTGCTCGTAACCGACCGCAACCAGGCCCGCTGCGCCCGCGTGTCGCAGGTGACGGGTGCCAGGATCGTCGATCTGAACCGAGATGCCGTTGCCGCCGCAACCGCCAATGCCCCGCTGCTCGCGGCCATTGAGGCGACCGGCAGCGTCGCGGCGCTCAACCAGTTGCTTGGCGTTGTCGATCCCGGCGGCACGATCGCCATGGTGGGCATCTTCCATGGCCGCCTCGACATTGATCCCAATACGCTGGTCGAACGCGAAATCGGCTTGCTGGGATGCCACGCCTTTGCCGATGAGCTGCCCGAGGCGGTGCGGATGCTAGGTGAACTCAGCGAACCGCTGTTGGCGCTGATCGACCAGGAGATCGGCCTGGATGACATTCCGGCTGCCTATGAGCGGCTGTTGGCGGGACACAGCGACGGCTTGAAAACAATCATCCGCATGCGGCAACCTGTCGAGCAGTCGTGATTTCCGATGAATCGCCGGAAAGGACTTTTGAAATGATCACTTTGCCCGACACGGCCAGCCCTCTTTACGAGAAGGTGAAGGACTACATCCTGGCGAACATCGGAACGGGCCGGTGGGGCAAGGATCGCAAGCTGCCGTCCGAGAACGAGTTGGTGGCGTCGCTCGGCGTGTCGCGGATGACGGTTCACCGGGCGCTCAGAGAGTTGACCTCGGCCGGGTTCCTGATCCGCCTGCAAGGTGTGGGAACCTTCATCGCGCCGCCGCGGCCGCAATCGACGCTGATCGAGATCAACAACATCGCAGCCGAGATCGTCGAGCGCGGCAACAGGCATCGTTCCGAAGTCCTCGTCCTCGAAACCATCATGCCGACAAAGGAGCTGGCGCTGTCGTTCGAGTTTCCAAAGCGCGTCTCGATCTATCATTCCGTCGTCGTCAATTTCGAGAATGATCTGCCGGTGCAGCTGGAAGAGCGCTTCGTCAATCCGAGCCTCATTCCCGATTACGACAAGCAGGATTTTTCGAAGACGGCGACCTACGACTATCTCATGCAGAAAACCCCGGTGACCGAAGTCGAGCATATCATCTCGGCGATCCCGGCCGACGCCGAGACGGCGCGGCATCTGGGCATCGATGTCGGCGCCTGCTGCCTTTTCCTGCACCGCCGGACATGGACAGGCGCGGTGGTGGCCACCATCAGCAAGCTGACCTATGCCGGCAGTCGCTACTCGCTCGGCAGCCGCTATTCCCCTTCAAAAAGCAGCTAACGGAAGCAGGACGAATGCAAGTCGGAGCGGTTTCGTTGCCAATGTATATACATGTGCTGACGAGAACGCTTTCGCTCTCGAATGGACGGGCCAAGAAGGACAACAGATGACGCAGACACCGAGTCGCACGGCGCAGATCCGGGCACTCGCGCAGCATGATGTTGCCGAAGCACAAAGCGCGCTGGCGGCATTGCTGGGCGACCTGTTTGCGATGAGTCCCCGCAATGTGCGCATCAACTTCGACAAATACAGCCTCAATTCCCTGAACGGCTTCTTCGAAGACGACGGCAAGGCCTACTTCTTCAAGTTCCATCAGGAGGAGCGGGAGGAGGGGATGACGGGCGAGTATTACCGCGCCGAGATTCTGTCGCGCGCCGGCCTGCCGGTCGACCAACCCATACACATGTCGGCGCAGCCCGGCGAGCAGATCCTTGTCTACCGCCGCCGCACGGATCCGAGATTTTCGGATGTGCTGTTCGCGCTGGATGCGCAGGACGATGCCGGCAAGCGGCAAGAAGCCGTTCTTGCCGAGCGCGACCTGTCGGCCAGGCTGCTCAAGGTCTATCTCGAGACGCTGCATCCCGTCACTGGCGAGGACGTGGCGGCGGAGCCGATCCACAGGCTGTTTCATGAGCGGCTGATCGATGCCGAGACACGCTTGTCACCAGGCGGCCGGCTGGCCGATTTCTATGTCGGCAAGCCGTTCGTCTTTCCCGGTGCCGAGCTGGATTGGGATCGGTTTTCCCGGCTGAAATTCGTCATCAACGGCCAGCAGTACACCCACAGCGTCGGTGAGCTTTTCGATGCCGCCGCGGTGCGCTTGCGGCCCGACCGGCTTGCCGATGCCGGCGGCGTGGTCGCGCATGGCGACGCCCACAACGCCAATGTCTGGTACACGGCTAAGGCGGGGAGGGCGGAACTGTCCTTCTTCGATCCCGCCTTTGCCGGCTCGCATATCCCGACGCTGCTGGCGGAGGTGAAGGCGACGTTCCACAACATCTTTGCCCATCCGTTCTGGCTCTATGATCCGGCGACCGCGACAGAGGCTTTTCGCGCCCAGGCGCGGCTGGACGGAAATCTGCTCCATGTCGACACGGACTGGGACCTGAGCCCCGTCCGCCGCGACCTGCTGGAGGTCAAGGCGACAGCGCTGTGGCGGCCATTGCTGCTGGAGCTCAAACGGCGCGGCATGCTGCCGGCCGATTGGCGCGCGGTGCTGCGGGCCGGTCTTTTCCTGTCGCCGACGCTGGTCATGAACCTGCGGG
>NZ_RZQI01000619.1:0-3621 GCF_003998335.1 Mesorhizobium sp. M7A.F.Ca.CA.002.05.1.1
TGCGGTCCATCATGCCGCCATGGCCTTCGATCAGATGGCCCCAGTCCTTGACGCCCTGGTCGCGCTTGATGGCCGAGGCGACCAACCCGCCAAGAAATCCCATCGAGCAGGCGACGAAGGCCACGGCCGCCGCCTGCAGCGGCGAGAAGGGCGTGCCGATCAGGCCTTCCCAGGTTTTCGACGGCGAGACGTTCGGCGAAAAACGGTGTTTTCCAAAGAGCTTGCCGAAGATGCCGAACATGCCGCATTTGTGCACCAACGCTCGGGCATGGCTAAAAACTTTAGGCTTGAAATAAATTTGGTCTGGTGCAATTCTCAATCGTCAGTCGAGAGCGTGGGAGGTCTCGCTGTGCCAAATGCCGGTCGCATATTCGATCGCGCCGGGTGCTGCCGCATATGCCGGATGACCAGCCCGGCGTCGGCGCAAAGCCTCCCCGCAAGTTGCGTATTCAAACACACGCACGGCGACAAGACCGTGGCAACGAGCATCTAGGGGACAGCCGCAGAATGCTTGGACCGTCAGCGCATATCGACACGTTCACGCGCGACAACCTTCCGCCCGAGGAACAGTGGCCGAACTTCCTGCTCGATGGCTTCGACTACCCCGAATACCTTAATGCCGGTGTCGAACTGACCGACGTCTGGTCGAAAAGGGTCTGGGTGACCACACCGCGCCGATCGGCAATGGCCGGGCGCTGGCGCTTCAATCATGTCACCACAGTCGAACGCATCATCGGCATGAAACGCAGCACCGGCGGCACGTCGGGCGCTTCGTATCTGAAGAGATGCTGGAGGTTGAACTGTTCACTGAACTCTGGAAAGTTCGCACCCGGCTCTAAAGCTATTTTATCTATATTGAAAACACTGGGAAGGAGAGAAAAATGAAGAATATCCTGGCATCCAGCATGTTCGCTTTGTCGCTGGCCACATCTGGCCTTGCCTATGCCGAACCCGTCAAGATCGGCGTCATCACCACGCTTTCGGGCGGCGGTGCGGGTCTCGGCGTCGACATGCGCGATGCCTTTACGCTGGCGATGAAACAGTCCGGCAACAAAGATGTCGAACTGGTCATCGAAGACGATGCCCAGAAGCCCGAGATCGCGGTGCAGCTCGCCGAAAAGATGATCCAGAGCGACAAGGTCGACCTGCTCACCGGTATCATCTGGTCGAACCTGGCGATGGCGGTGGTGCCCAACGCGGTGGCGCAGGACGTCATCTATTTGTCGCCCAATGCCGGCCCGTCGGCCCTTGCCGGCGCCAAGTGCAACAAGAACTATTTCAACGTCGCCTACCAGAACGACAATTTCCATGAGGCGATGGGTCAGTACGCCAACAAGGACTACAAGAAGACCTTCATCCTCGCGCCCAACTACCCGGCTGGCAAGGATTCGCTGACCGGCTTCAAGCGCTACTACAAGGGCGAGCTGGCAGGCGAGGCCTACACCCAGATCGGCCAGGCCGACTACGCCGCCGAGATCGCCCAGATCCGCGATTCCGGTGCCGACTCGGTGTTCTTCTTCCTGCCTGGCGGCATGGGCATTTCCTTCATGAAGCAGTACGCCCAGTCGGGCGTGAACATCCCGGTCATGGGTCCTGGCTTCTCCTTCGACCAGGACATTTTGCCCGCGGTTGGCGACGCAGCCCTTGGCGTCAAGAACTCGGCGAGCTGGTCCAGGGACCTCGACAACGAAGCCAACAAGCAGTTCGTCGAGGCCTTCAAGGCCGAATACAATCGCCTGCCCTCAATCTACGCCGCCCAGAGCTGGGATACGGCGAACCTGATCCTGTCTGCGCTGTCCAAGGCCAGTGTTAAGGACAAGGACGCGTTCCGCGCGGCCCTCAAGGCAGCCGATTTCAAGTCGGTGCGCGGCGAGTTCACCTTCAACACCAACAATCATCCGGTCCAGAACATCTACGTCCGTGAGGTGGTAAAGGAAGGCGATGTCTTGACCAACAAGATCATCGCCACCGCCTTCGAACACCACAAGGACGCCTATGCCGACCAGTGCAAGATGTAGCCCAAGGCTGCATCCGCTTTGCTAAAGTGCCGGCCTCGTCATCGACGGGGCCGGGGCCGCGGCGAGGCCGCATCGCCGTATCTTGCAGCGGCTTGCTTCGGCATTCCCCGCCTTGAACCACAGTCCGGATCGTTCATTTGTCCATCGCCCTTCTGATCGAACAACTTCTCAACGGGCTGCAGCTCGGAGTGATGCTGTTCCTCATGGCCGCCGGCCTGACGCTGATCTTCGGAGTCATGGGCCTGATCAACCTCGCCCATGGCTCGCTCTACATGGTCGGCGCCTTTGCCTGTGCCACGGTCGCCGCCGCCACTGGTTCGTTCTGGATCGGTCTGGTGGCGAGCCTGATCGCTGCGGCAGCCGCCGGTGCGGTCATGGAGATCGTTGTCATCCGCAGGCTTTATGAGCGCGACCATCTTGACCAGGTGCTGGCGACGTTTGCGCTGATCCTGATCTTTTCGGAAGGCACGCGCTGGCTGTCTGGCTCGTTTCCGCTTTATCTCGACATCCCACCGCTGCTGCAAGGCGCGGTGCCCCTGCCCGGCGGTGGCCAGTACCAGCTCTACCGCCTCGCCATTATCGGCGTCGGCATCGCCGTTGCTGTGGGGCTCTATCTGCTGATCTCGCGCACCCGTCTCGGCATGCGCATCCGCGCCGGCGAATCCGACCGCGAGATGATCGCAGCCCTCGGCGTCGACATCCGCACGCTCTACACTGTTGTCTTCGCGCTAGGTGCTGCCCTTGCCGGCCTTGCCGGCGCGCTGGTCGGTGCGCTGCAATCGGTGCAGGTCGGCATGGGCGAGCCAGCACTCATCCTCGCCTTCGTGGTCATCGTCATCGGCGGCATCGGCTCGATCAAGGGTGCGCTGTTCGGTGCCATCCTCGTCGGCCTCGTCGACACGATGGGCCGCTTCCTCCTGCCCAAGGCGCTGGCGTTGATGATGCCGACGGCACAGGCCGGGCTGATCGGTGCCTCACTCGCCTCCATGCTGATCTACATAGTCATGGCCCTGATCCTCGCTTTCAGGCCAAGCGGCCTGTTTGCGGCGCAGTCGTAAGGGCCACCATGAGCCGCGAAACCATCATCAATATACTGCTGGCACTTCTGCTGCTAGCGATCCCGTTCAGTGCGTCTGCAATGGGCGAGCAATTCTACGTCACGCTTGCCACGCGCATTACGATCCTTGCGCTCGCTGCTGTCGGGCTCAACATCGCGCTTGGTCTTGGCGGGCTGGTATCCTTTGGCCACGCCGCCTTCTTCGGCCTTGGCGGCTATGCCGCCGGCATCCTGGCGACCCATGCCTTCAACGCCGAACCGCTGTTGTTTGGCCTGCAAGGCACGACCTCGATGCTGGTCATCTGGTCGGTGGCTATCCTGGTTTGCGGCCTTGTCGCCTTGCCGATCGGCGCGATCAGCCTGCGCACGACGGGCGTCTATTTCATCATGATCACGCTCGCTTTCGCGCAGATGATCTACTACTTCGCCATCTCCTGGCCGGCCTATGGCGGCGAGGACGGGCTGTCGATCTATGTCCGCAATGGCTTTCCCGGTATGAACACGGCGCAGTCCCTGACCTATTTCCTGATCTGCTATGTCGTGCTG
>NZ_RZQI01000620.1:0-3610 GCF_003998335.1 Mesorhizobium sp. M7A.F.Ca.CA.002.05.1.1
CCGCGACAGCCTGTGGGCGCAAGCGCTGACGCCGCTCGAAAACCCGCTGGAGCAGGCGGGAAACCGCACCGCCTACGCGCATTACATCAAAGCGCGCTTCGGCGAACGCTATGAGCGCATCTTCGGGCCGCTGCCCGACCTTTCCGGCATGCCGTTGGATGCCAGCCCGCTTGGAAACGATGTCGAGAGGGCGGCCTGGAATGCCATGAGCGGCCCGCAGCGTGACGCTATCAACGGCGTCTTTGCCAATCTAGGCAAGGCGATTGCCGCCTTCGAACGCTCGATCGCGCCGGCGCCAACGCGCTTCGACCGCTTTGCGCTGGACCTCGCCACCGGTGCCGAGCCGAAGGGCGATGCTGTCTTTTCCAAACAAGAAATCCTTGGGCTTAAACTGTTCATCGGCAAGGCCAATTGCGTGACCTGTCACAACGGCCCGCGCTTCACCGACAACAGCTTCCACAACACCGGCGTGCCATCCGTTGCGGGCCTGCCGCCGGATCGCGGCCGTATCGATGCCGTGCACCAAGTCGAGGCGGACCCGTTCAACTGCTTCGGCGCCTATCGCGATGGCGACGCCAGCGCCTGCGGCGAGTTGCGCTTCATGGTCAAGGATGCGCCCGAACTCGTTCGCGCCTACAAGACGCCATCGCTGCGCGGAGCGGCAACGCGGCCGCCCTATATGCATACCGGGCAGTTTTCGTCGCTCGACGAGGTGGTGGCGCACTACGCCAAGGCTGCCCCCAGCGTCGAAGGGGTATCAGAGGTTCACCCGCTGGAGTTGTCGGATCGCGAGCGCGGAGCGCTGGTGGCGTTCCTGAAGACGCTGGCGGAGTGAGGTTGCCGGCGATAGGAATAGTTGAGCGAAGCGAGGCGAGTTGGTGCTGAAGCGAGCAAAGGAGGTTCTATGAGCCGGAGTATGATTCCCGTCGAGGAAAGCCGCCAAGGAATGGTTCAAGGATTCAAAATTCGCTGCCCAATATGAGGCATTGGAAGAAGAATTCGCAATCGCAGAGGCTTCGATCAAGGCTCGGTGCGAGAAACAGGAAGCCAAAGTCGTGGGGCGACCGCTGAGCGCCTAATTCCTTAAGCACGGACCGCATGCTTCGGCGATTGGCGCAAACATCCATCGCTTCGTCATCCTGGGGCGTAGCAAGGAGCGAAGCGACGCGGCGCAGACCCCAGGATCCATGCCGGGACTCGGAAGCGCTGCTGCGGTGCGGAATTCTGCTCCGCTGCATTCTTCGGCCGAGGTCGCGGCATGGATCCCAGGGTCTCCGCGACGGAGCTTCGCTCCTGCTTCGCCCAGGGATGACGAAGTTGGGGAGGCTTCAGCCATCCCTACGCTCTACCGATCCTTGACCGTCTCCATGGCCACGAAGGTCGAAGTCTGGGCGACGTGGGGCAGGGCTGAGATGCGCTCGCCGAGGACGCGGCGATAGGCGGCGATATCCCGGGTGCGCACCTTCAGCAAATAGTCGAAGCTCGACGCCATCATGTGGCACTGCTCGATCTCCGGCACGGCCTGCACGGATCGGTTGAAGGCATCGAGCGCGGCGGATCGGGTGTCGGACAATTTCACCTGGACGAAAGCGACATGGCCTTCGCCCATGCGCTCGCGGTCGATGATCGCCTGGTAGCCTCTGATATAGCCGTCCTTTTCCAGCCGCTTCACCCGCGCCTGCACCGGCGTCTTCGACAGGCCGACCTTTGCCGCCAGTTCCGACATGGAAAGCCGGCCATCGCTTGCCAGCGCCGACAGGATGTTCCTGTCGATGCGGTCCAATTGGTCTTCTATCATCGAAAATGCAGTCCATATGTCAAGTCTGAGCTGCCAGGATAAATCGAATGACCTGCAATGTCGATTTCTTCGGACCGACTGAAAATTCACACTTGTGCTAGCTTGCGCCATTCGGTCCGGTGACCGCCGGCCCGATCCCCTTTGCTCGATCCACGGGACCGCCATGCCAGCGCTTGATGCCATCCGCCAGCAGATCCGCGCCAACTACCTGCCCGACGAAGACGAGGCCGTGAAGCGACTGGCCGAGACGACGGGCCTTTCAGTGAAAGACCGCAAGGCGATCTCGGCACGGGCCGCCGATCTGGTGCGGGCGGTGCGCGGCTCGTCGGATCCTCGGCTGATGGAAGTCTTCCTCTCGGCCTATGGTCTCTCCACCAAGGAAGGCGTGGCGCTGATGTGCCTGGCCGAGGCGCTGTTGCGTGTGCCTGACACCGAAACGATGGACGACCTCATCGCCGACAAGATCGCGCCGCACGACTGGTCGGCGCATTCGGGCGGTTCAAGCTCCATCTTCGTCAATGCCTCGACCTGGGCGCTGATGCTGACCGGCCGCGTCCTCGATGAGGGCGAGGGCGGCATCGAGGGCACGCTGCGTTCTATGGTGCGGCGGCTCGGCGAGCCGGTCATCCGCAAGGCGGTGGCCGCCGCCATGCGCGAGATGGGCGAGCAGTTCGTGCTCGGCCGCACCATCACGGAAGCCGTCAAGCGAGGCCGGCCGATGACGCAGAAGGGCTATCTCTACTCCTTCGACATGCTGGGCGAGGCAGCCCGCACCGAGGCCGACGCCTTGCGCTATCACAAGGCCTATGCCGACGCGATTTCGTCGCTCGATTCCGGCTCCAACGGTCCTGACATCAGGCAGAACCACGGCATCTCGGTCAAGCTTTCGGCGCTGCATCCGCGCTACGAGGTGGCGCAGAAAGACGAGATGCTGCCTGTGATGGCAGACCGGCTCCTGTCGCTGGCGCTGGCCGCGCGCCATTCGCGCATGGGCCTCAACATCGATGCCGAGGAGGCCGACCGCCTCGATCTGTCGCTCGACGTCATCGAGCGGGTGCTGGCCGAGCCGGAGCTCGCCGGTTGGAACGGCTTTGGCGTGGTGGTGCAAGCGTATGGGCCACGCGCGGCCTTCGCCATCGATTGGCTCTATGCGCTGGCCAGGAAATACGACCGCAACATCATGGTGCGGCTGGTCAAGGGTGCCTATTGGGACACCGAGATCAAGCGCGCGCAGACGCTCGGACTGTCAGGCTATCCAGTCTTCACCCGCAAGACCAACACCGACGTTTCCTACATGGCTTGCGCGAAGAAGCTTTTGTCGATGACCGACCGCATCTATCCGCAATTCGCCACCCACAATGCCCACACCGTCGCCGCCATCTTGGCGATGGCGGACAATCGCGATTCCTTCGAGTTCCAGCGCCTGCACGGCATGGGCGAGGCGCTGCACGAGACGGTGCGCCGGTCCGAAGGCACGCCCTGCCGCATCTATGCACCGGTCGGTGCGCATTCCGATCTGCTGGCCTATCTGGTCCGCCGGTTGCTGGAGAATGGCGCCAATTCCTCCTTCGTACACCAACTGACCGACGAGGACGTCGAGCCGGAGGACATTGCGCGCGATCCGCTCGAAACGGTCGAGAGCCAGGGTCCGGCCGCCAATCCGGCGATTGCCCGGCCTTCCCAGATTTTTGGGGTCGGGCGACGCAATTCGAAAGGATTCGACATCACCGACACGGTGACGCTGGCGGCGATCGACAAGGCCAGGGCGGCCTTCGCTGGGCCGGATCGTTGGCATGCCAAGCCGATCACCCG
>NZ_RZQI01000061.1:0-12853 GCF_003998335.1 Mesorhizobium sp. M7A.F.Ca.CA.002.05.1.1
CTCCTCGACCGTGTGGCCGCCCTCGCGGGCAAGCGCCACCGCCTTGTCGAGCGCCTTGAGCGTCTCGTCCGAGATCGGCAGGCCAAGCGGGGATTTGCGGTACACGGCCAGGCTGAGCTTGCCGGGGTCGCGCGCCGCGGCGGCCGCGAACGTGCCTTTCGGCGGCGGCGCGGCATAGGGCGACAGAGGATCGGACCCATGGGTGAGGTCGAGCAGCAGCGCGCAATCACGCACCGAACGGGTGAGCGCATGGTCGACGACCATGCCGTACCAGCTTTCGCTCACCAGCGGCGTCAGCGGTGTGCGGCCGCGCGACGTCTTCAGGCCGACAAGCCCGGTGCAGGCGGCAGGCACGCGGATCGAGCCGCCGCCATCGGAGGCATGTGCCACCGGCACTACGCCGGCTGCGACCAGTGCAGCCGCACCACCCGACGAGCCGCCGCTGGTGTGACCGGTGTTCCACGGATTGCGGGTGATGCCGAAGGCCCTGGATTCGGTCATCAATCGAAGCCCGTGCTCCGGCGATGTCGAGGTGACGATCGGGATAAGTCCGGCAGCGATGTAGCGGTCGGTCAGCACCGAATTGACATCGGCCAGCCATGCCGGAATGCGGCTGCCGCCATGCGTCGGCACGCCCCTGATGGCGATGCCGAGATCCTTGATGGCGAAGGGAACACCGGCCAGCGGCAGCGAAGGGTCGACGGTCTTGGCGCGGGCCCGCGCGGCATCGTAGAGCGGTTCGGCCGTGGCATTGATGTCGGGACGGGTGGCCTCGGCGCGGGCAATCGCGGCGTCGGTCAGCTCGACGGCCGAAACCTCGCCCTTGCGGACCAGATCGGCGAGGCCCGCGGCATCTTCTTCCCAAAGGATCCGTTCGACCGACATGCGCGCTCCCCCCATCACTGAGGGCAAGCTAGCCAGTGGCGATTCCATTGGCAATCGGTCGACGGACCCGGCTGGCGACACACAAAAGCTTAGGCGTGCACAAGGTTATTTCCGCCGTTGCAAATACATTGCAATCGCCTAACTTGCCGCGGATGACGCCGCAGGACATCACCAAGCTGATCGTCCGGACTTCGATGAAGGATCGGGCCGCGTTCGATCTGCTTTACCGGCAGACCAGCGCGAAACTTTTTGGCGTCTGTCTTCGTGTATTGAACGACCGGGGAGATGCGGAAGAAGCGCTACAGGAAGTCTTCGTCAAGATATGGACGAAGGCGGATCGTTTTGCCGTCTCCGATCTAAGCCCGATCTCCTGGCTGGTGGCAATTGCGCGTAATCATGCGATCGATCGCATACGAGCGCGGCGCAGGCCTGCCGCCGACATCGATGCCGCGCTCGACGTGGCCGATCCGGCGCCGGGGCCTGAAGCGATGGCGGTGGCGGGAGACGAATCCGAACGTATCCACCATTGTCTCGATGAGTTGGAGAAGGACCGGGCAGCCGCCGTCCGGGGCGCCTATCTCAAGGGCGAGAGCTATGCCGAACTGGCGGAGCGCCATGGCGTGCCGCTGAACACGATGCGTACATGGCTGCGCCGCAGCCTGTTGAAACTCAGAGAATGTCTGGAAAGATGACGCTGGCAGAAGACACAGGACCGGAACGTGGAGGCGACGACCTGCTCGCCGCCGAATACGTTCTCGGCGTGCTCGATGCCGACGAACGCCAGATCGTCGCCCGCCGCATCGATGCGGATACGGTTTTTGCTCGTCTTGTCGAGGGATGGGAGGTCCGTCTCTCACCGCTGGCCGCCGCCTACCCGGAAATCGAGCCGCCGGTTTCGGTGAAGACCGCGGTCGACCGCCGGCTGTTCGCGAACGCTGCCGCCGTGACCACGCCCGCCGAATCGCGCGGCGGCCTGTGGTCCAGCCTCGCTTTCTGGCGCGGCCTTGCCGCGGCTGCGGTTGCGGCACTGGCGATTTACATTGCCGTGCCAGTCCTCAACCCGCCGGTCGAGGAGCCGCAGGCGCGCCTCGTCGCTTCGCTGGCCGCCGAAGGCAGCGACGTCAGATATCTTGCCGTCTACGACGCCGCGCATCACGAAGTCGGCCTGTCGCATGTCTCCGGTGAGCGTGCTTCCGGCAAGGACTTCGAGCTGTGGATGATCGAGGGCAAGAACCCGCCGGTCTCGATGGGCGTCATTCCGACCGGTGCTACGGCACATATCGTCGTCTCGCCGGCGGCCCAGCAGAAGCTTGCCCAGGGCGCGGTGCTTGCCGTCAGCCTCGAGCCGTCAGGCGGTTCGCCGACCGGACAGCCGACCGGACCGGTGGTCGCCGCCGGCGACCTGAAGAGCATCTGACCGGCTCTTGGCGTCGCCAGACTCAAAATAGAGTACCTGAAGTGTATCTCCCACCTTCCACGCCCGTAGACAGCATGGTAGCCGGCAAGCGGTTGCGTGGCAAAATCTCTTCGGCATCCCGGATAAAATAAAAAATAAGAATATTTCTGAAACTCCCGCACTTCTGTTCCGTATCTCCTCGCGTCCCCAAAAATGGGAAGAGAAAAACCCGAGGAGTTTGACATCATGCGTAGATACGCCACCCTTTTGCTCGCCGGTACGATCGCCGTTTCGGCCCTTGCCACCGCTGCCTATGCCGAAAACCCGATGGTTGGCGGCGCCGCGATGTATGCTAACAAAAACATCGTCGAGAACGCCGTGAACTCGAAGGACCACACCACGCTGGTCGCCGCCGTGAAGGCCGCCGGCCTTGTCGAGACACTGCAGGGCGCCGGTCCGTTCACCGTGTTCGCTCCGACCAACGAGGCCTTCGCGGCCCTTCCGGCCGGGACGGTCGAGACGCTGCTCAAACCTGAAAACAAGGACAAGCTCACCAAGATCCTGACCTGCCATGTCATCGGCGCCAAGGCGATGGGGGCGGATGTCGCCGCGATGGCCAAGGCTGACGGCGGCGCCCACAAGGTCAAGACGGTCGGCGGCTGCGAGCTGTCGCTCAAGGCCGACGGCGGCAAGGTCACCGTCACCGACGAGAGCGGCAATGTCGCCAATGTGACGATCGCCGATGTCGAACAGTCCAATGGCGTCATCCACGTCATCGACAAGGTTCTTTTGCCGAAGATGTAACAAGGGGATTGCTGCCGGCGAACTGGCAGCAAGGGCCCTCCGTCGATTGCACGATCCCGCTACCGTGATCCGCAATTGACCCGCGCACTCCGCGCCGCCCATATTCGGATGTGGGAGGGCGCGGAGTGTTCGTTCGAGGGGGCTACCGTCACCGGCTTTTGATTTCCGCGCGGCGGTATAGTTTGGCAAAAGGACATCAGGAGGAACCGGTCATGAACCGTCGCGACTTTCTTTTGAGCGGTGCCGCCGCCATCGGCGTCGTCGGGGCCGCAGCAACGATGCTGCGCATGGGCGATCCGCAGGCAGCACAGGCCGCCGAAAAATTCGAAGTCACCAAGACCGACGCCGAGTGGAAAGCCATCCTGTCGCCGGCCGCCTTCGACGTGCTGCGCAAGGAAGGCACGGAGTATCCCGGCACCAGCCCGCTGCTCAACGAACACCGTAAGGGCATCTTCGCCTGTGCCGGCTGCGACCTGCCGGTCTATTCGTCGGAGACGAAATTCGATTCCGGCACCGGCTGGCCGAGCTTCTGGCAAGAGATCCCCAAGGCTATCGGCACGACCGTGGACCGCTCGCTCGGCATGACGCGCACCGAGGCGCATTGCCGCCGCTGCGGCGGCCATCTCGGCCACGTCTTCGACGACGGTCCGGCGCCGACCGGCCTGCGCCACTGCATCAACGGCGTCGCGCTGACCTTCAAGCCCGCCACAGCCTGACAAATTCCAACTGGATATGAAAAACTCCGGGCTTGCGGCCCGGAGTTTTTTGCGCGGTCAGAGCTTTTTCGGGCGTGGACTGGAGGAGCTTCCCGAAACAGCTGCCCACGTATCTCTGTCTTGTCGCAATTCCTGACGGAAAACCGCCTTACACTTTTCCTGGAATTGCTCCGGTATCAGTGGCCGCCGCCACCACCTCCACCCGCCGCCGCGGCCGGCTTGCGGATCAACATGGTGAACAGGCCAAGCGTCGCAAACAGCACCGTCAGCATGAAGAACACATCCATGAATGACAGCAGCGCCGCCTGCTGCTGGACCATGCCCGACAGCTTGGAGATGGCAGCACTTGTCGCATCCAGGCCGGGGGTTTGCTCGAAATTGAGCGTCATGTTCTGCAGCTTGGTCTGCGCGGCTTCACTGCCCCATTGCACATGCTCGGAGAGCCTTGCGTAGTGGAAGGCATTGCGGTCGATCAGCACGGTGTTGATCAGCGCGAGGCCAACCGCACCGCCAAGGTTGCGGGTGAGATTGAACAGGCCGGACGCATTCTTCAGCCGCTCGGGCGGCAAGGTGCCGAGCGCGATGTTGTTGATCGGCACCATGCACAGCATCATCGAACAGCCGCGCAGGATCTGCGGGATGAGCAGCTCGTTGAAATCCCAGTCGGCGGTCAGATGCGTCATCCACCAGGTGCCGGTGGCGAAGCCGAAGAAGCCGATCATCATCATCAGCCGCGGGTCCATCTTGTTCGACAGGATGCCCGAGATCGGCGCGGTGAAGAACATGGCCAGGCCGCTGACGAACAGCGCCTCGCCGATCATCATCGAATCGTAGCCACGGATGCGCCCGAGATACACCGGGTAGAGATAGGTCAGGCCGTAAAGGCCGATGCCGATGACGAAGGAAAACAGCGAGCCGAAGGCGAAGTTGATGTTGGTGAAGGCCTTCAGGTCGACGATCGGCTCCTCGGCGGTGAACACCCGCCAGAAGAACAGCACCGCGCCGATGGTCATGACAATGGCGCAGATGAAGACGCCCTGGTCCTGCAGCCAGTCATTGTTGGGGCCTTCCTCGAGCACATATTCCATGCAGCCCAGGAAAGCCGCCATGCCGGCGAGGCCCCACCAGTCGAACTTGCTGAACAGCTTGAGGTTGGGCTTGTCGAAGTCGATCAGCGTCCAGGCCGCCGCTGTCACCAGGATGCCGGGCACGACATTGACCAGGAACAGCCAGTGCCAGGACATGGCATGGCTGATATAGCCGCCGACAGTCGGGCCGATGGTCGGCGCCAACGTCGCCACCAGGCCGATCATCGGCGAGACGAAGGCGCGGCGCGAGGGCGGGAAGATGGTGAAGGCAGCGGCGAAGACGCTCGGTATCATGCCGCCGCCGATGAAGCCCTGGACGGCGCGGTAGACAATCATCTGGTCGATGTTGGTGGCAGTCGCCGCCAGCGCACTGGCCGCGGTGAAGCCCGCCGCCGAGATCGTGAACAGCACCCGCGTCGACAGCATCCGGCTGAGGAAGCCCGACAGCGGGATCATCACCACTTCGGCGATCAGATAGGCGGTCTGCACCCACGGGATTTCGTCGGAGCTGGCGCTCAGGCCGGCCTGGATTTCCGACAGCGAGGCGGAGACGATCTGGATATCGAGGATGGCCATGAACATGCCGAACACCATCGCCAGGAAGGCGATGACGCGCCGCGTCGAAATGGTGTCAGGCACAGCCGGCCTCGCCGGCGGCGCTCCTGCTGTCAGGGTTGCGGTTGCCATGGCATTGCTCCCGTCGCCGCTCAGTTCGCGGCCACTGGGCCCGACCCGGATGGGGCGGTGCGGCTGTCGACGTCGACGATGACGCTCAGGCCGGCGCGCAGTTTGCCGCTCTTCAGGACATCTGCGGGCACATCGATGCGGACCGGAACGCGCTGCACGACCTTGGTGAAGTTGCCGGTGGCGTTTTCGGGCGGCAGCAGCGAGAACACGGCACCCGAAGCCGGCGCCAGCGACGAGACGGTTCCCTCGAAGTCCTGGCCGTCGGTCGCATCGACCGAGATCTTCACCTTCTCTCCGGGCACCAGCCGGGCAAGCTGCGTCTCCTTGAAGTTGGCGACGATGTAGAGCTTGTCCATCGGCACGATGACGGCGAGCTTCTGGCCGGGGCTGACAAGGTCGCCCTGTTCGACCGAGCGGTTGCCGACGATGCCGTCATAAGGCGCCTTGAGCACGGTGAAGGAAAGATCGCGCAGCGCCTTGTCATGGCTGAGCTGCAGGGACGCCAGCGTGCTCGCCGATTCCGCGCGTTGCGCCTGCAGCACGCCGATATTGGCCTGCGCGGCGGCGATCGTCGCGTCGGCGCCGACAAGGGCGGCATCGGCCTGCTGGACCGCCGTCTGGGCGTCGTCCAGCTGCGCCTGCGTGCCGACATGGGTCTTGAGCAGCTGCGAGGCGCGCGCCGCGACCTTGGCCGCATTGTCGGCCGCGGCCTGATCGGCGACCTTCTGCGCCTGCGCCTGCTGCAGCGAGGCGCGCGCTGCTTCAGTCTGGGCGTCGATACGGTCGAGCGTCTTGCTCAAGGTGGCGATCTGCGCCTCGGCCTGGGCGACGGCAATCTTGTAATCGCCGTCATCGACGACGAGCAGCGGATCGCCGGCCTTGACCTGCTGGTTCTCGCTGACCTTGACCTGATCGACATAGCCGGAAATCTTGGGCGAGATGAACGCCATGTCCGCCTGGACATAGGCATCGTCCGTCGAGATCATGAAGCGGCCCGTGGTCCAGTAATCGTAACCATACCAGGCGCCGGCGCCCAGCAAGGCGACGCCGATGACCGGCAGCAGGAAGGAACGCACCGAACGCTTCTTCTTGGCCGGAGCCTCTGCCGGTGGCGACGAGACCGGCTGGACAGGCACTTCCGGAGCTTCCGTCGCCGGCGCAACCTTGGCGTTGGGAAAGGGACGGACTTCGGCAGTGGTCGGCGCGTTCGAGGACATGACATCTCTCTAAAGTTATAATATAATACTGAACCGTTCGGTTCGATCCGGCCGTTGACATAGCGCGTAAACAGGACCATATCAAGGGCAATCGAACCGCTTGGTTCGAATTATTTTCGAGGTGTGACTTTCATGGCCGAGACCCCGCCCAATGTCGAAAACGAGTCGTGCGACGACCTGTTGGAAAGCTTGCGTCGTGGCCGCCCGGCCGCGGGGCAGGATCCGGTCAAGCGCAGCCAGATCATCGACGGCGCCCGTCGTGTCTTCATCGACAAGGGCTTCGAAGCCGCCTCGATGAACGACATCACCCGCGAGGCCGGTGTCTCCAAGGGTACGATCTACGTCTATTTCGCCAACAAAGAAGAGCTGTTCGAAGCGCTGATCGAGGAAGAGCGCGGCACCATCTTCAAGAACATGTATGACGTGCTGGACAATGCCGACAACCTGCGCGAGACGCTGGTGAAGTTCGGCAAGGTGCTGGCCCTCAAGATCACGTCGGCCAAGGTGATCCAGGCGCAGCGCACGGTGATCGGTGCATCCGACCGGATACCCGACATGGGCGCGCGGTTTTACGAGCGCGGTCCCAAGCGTGGCCACGACAAGGTCGCGGCCTTTCTCAATGCTGCCATCGAGCGCGACCTGCTGCGCATCGACGATGTCGATCTTGCCGCCTATCAGTTCACCGAACTGTGCCTGGCCGGTCTGTTCCGCCAGTGCATCTTCGCCTACCGCACCAAAGCCCCGACCCAGGACGAGATCGACCGCATCGTCAGGTCAGGCGTCAGCATGTTCCTCAAGGCATACGGCACCGAAAGGCTTGTGGCGGAAGAAGGCCACCAGACGATTGCTATCGAGGCCAAGCCGTAGGCCATGCTCTAAGCTGTGGATGCTTAGCCGCCATTGGCGGCAAGCACGATGGCCGCCTGCAATTCCTGGAGGCCCTCGGCCTTTTCAGAAGAGGTGGCCAGTACGAACGGGAACGCCGCCGGCCGCTTCTTGATCTTTGCCAGCGTCTCCTCGATCAGCCTCGGCACGCCGGCAGTCTTGATCTTGTCGGTCTTGGTCAGCACGATCTGGTAGGACACCGCCGCCTTGTCGAGCAGCGACAGCACTTCGTCGTCCTTGGCCTTGATGCCGTGGCGGGCGTCGATCAGCACATAGACGCGCTTCAGCGTGACGCGGCCCTTGAGATAGTCGAAGACCAGCTTGGTCCACTCGTCGACCTTCTCCTTCGGCGCGGTGGCATAGCCATAGCCGGGCATGTCGACCAGCGCCAAGGGCGGCAGGTCGGCGCCCTCACCCGAAAATCCGTCCGGCACGAAATAGTTGAGCTCCTGCGTGCGCCCCGGCGTGTTGGAGGTGCGCGCCAGCCCCTTCTGGTTGACCAGCGCGTTGATCAGCGACGACTTGCCGACATTCGAGCGGCCGGCAAAGGCGATTTCCGGCGGCCCTTCCGGCGGCAGGAATTTCATGGCCGGCACGCCGCGGATGAAGATCCACCCCCGCGTAAACAGTTCGGTGCCGATTATGCTGCTGTTCAGAGCGTTCAAGCTGCTGCCTCCAGAAGAGAAATATCGGCGCCCCGGATAGCATCGAGGTTGCGACTGACCTTGTCCACCGGCCAGTCCCACCACGCCACCGCCAGCAGCCGCCTGATTGTCCGGTCGTCGAAACGCATCTTCACCACCTTGGCCGCATTGCCGGCGACGATCGCATAGGGCGGCACGTCGTGCGTCACCACCGATTTCGCGGCGATGATGGCGCCGTGGCCGATTTCCACCCCGGGCAAGATCACCGCCTCCATGCCGATCCAGACGTCGCTGCCGACAATGGTGTCGCCGCGCACTTCCTTCGACCACGTCGCCGGGTCAAAACCCTTTTCCCAGCCATGGCCAAAGATATTGAACGGATAGGTCGAAAAGCCGGACATAGCATGGTTGGCGCCGTTCATGATGAAGCGCGCGCCCTCGGCGATGGCGCAGAACCGACCGATGATCAGCTTGTCGCCGATGAAGGGATAGTGGTGCAGCACGCATTTCTCGGCGAATTTATCCGGCCCGTCGGGGTCGTCATAATAGGTGAAGTCGCCGATCTCGATGTTCGGCGCATTCACCAGTCCCTTGAGGAAGCCGACGCGGGTATGCATCGGGATCGGGTGCTTGATGTCTGGGTTGGGTCCGTCCATGTCGAAATCCGTCAGAGAAATGGCAGCCAGGCACATCCGAAACTCGATGCGCCCGTTCAAAATAGCGTGATCCGCCCTATAGCACCAATCGGGCGACGAGCGAGCTTTCCTTGACGGCCTTGCTCATTTGCCGCCGCGGCAGATCACGATCGGATCGGACATTGCGCTGTCGAAACCGCTGCCCTGATAGACGGTGACGTTCGCCGCGCCGGGCGGCAGCATGAAGCTGCCTTCGACGATTTTCTGGTCTCCGGCCGGCATGTGGAGAGCCCAGCTATAGGTGCAAAACTGAGGCGGCGCCTGGGGTTCGACGTGGCTGCAGTTCAATTGCGCGCCACCCAGCATGGCGGCGCCGCCGCAGCTGACGGCGTCCTTTGCGAGCGCAATGCCAGGCCATCCCGCGATGGCCGCCACGGTCACGATCTTCAGCCAATTCATCGTCCCATCCTTGCCCGGCAACAGCCTGCTACCTGAGCCTTTTTATGGTGTCGCAGCACATGCGTCATTTTTTCCAGGCGGGCTTAGTCCGTCTTGCGCACCGCGTCCAGCGGGATTATGTGCATGATGATAATAAGCATGCTCACTAAAAGTTGCGCCTTAGAACCTCAGTACCTTCCATGCCATCGTCACCCAACATCAGCTTCGTGCTGCACGATGTCGCGCGCCTGCTTCGAAAGCGGTTCGAGCAGAGGTCGCGGGCATCGGGGCTGACCCGCGCCCAGTGGCAGGTGCTCGCCTATCTCTGCCTGCATGAGGGCATCCACCAGAACAAACTGGCCGATCTTATCGAGATCACGCCGATCACGCTCGCCCGGCTGCTCGATAAGATGGAGGCACGCGGCTTCATCGAGCGCCGGCCCAATCCCGCTGACCGCCGGGCATGGCTGCTCTACCTGAAGCCGCAAGCTTATCCGCTCATCGAAACCATGCGCACCAATGGGCAGAAGACGCGGGACGAGGCCTTTGTCGGTCTTTCCGCGGATGCCCAGCTGCATCTGCTGCAAACCCTATCCCTCATCAAATCCAATCTGCTCGCGGCTTGCACCCAGCCTGCCGCCGACCGGGAGAAAACACATGGCTGAATCAACCTCACCAAAGAAGCCTGCCGAAGAAGACGGATCCTCCGCCGGCCGGGCGCGCGACCAGATCATCCGACTGGACAGCGAACGCGAACAAAGGCGAGCCGGCACCCTCATCGGCAATGACGAGCTCGAAGCACCGGTCGCCCTGGAGCCGGCGGCGCTCGAGGCGCCGTCCAAGGAGCCACGGCAGGCCACGGTTGCGGTGGCGCCTCCGGCGCCGGTCAAGCCCAAGCGCGGCCGGGCACGGCCGATCCTGTTTGCCCTGCTTCCGGTCGCGCTGGTCGTCGGCGGCTATTACTACGTCATCGGCGGCCAGGTCATGACGACCGACAACGCCTACATCCAGGCGCAGTCGCTCGGCGTTTCCACCGATGTCTCCGGCACTGTGTCCGAGATCGACGTGCACGAGAACGAGGCGGTGAAGAAGGACCAGGTGCTTTTCCGGCTGCGGCCGGCCTCTTTCGAAACCGCTCTTGCCGCCGCCCAGGCGCAGCTCGGCACTGTGCGCAACCAGGTGCTGACCTTGCAGGCGAGCTACCAGCAGTCGCAGGCGCTGATCGAGCAGGCGCAGGCCGACATCCCCTATTACGAGGCCGCTTTCCAGCGCCAGCAGGATCTGCTCAAGACCTCCACCTCCTCCAAGGCGACCTTCGACAGCGCCCAGCACGACCTCGTCGCCGCCCGCCAGAAAGTGTCCGTTGCCCAGGCGCAGGCACAGGCGACGCTTGCCCAGCTTGGCGGCGACGCCAGCCAGCCGGTGGAGAAGAATCCGTTCTACCTCCAGGCGCAGTCGGCGGTGGACGACGCCCAGCGCAATCTTGCCGATTCCATCGTCAAGGCGCCGTTCGACGGCATAGTCACCAATGTCGACGCGCTTCAGGTCGGCAAGTACCTGCCGGCTTCGCAGCCGGCCTTCAGCCTGATTTCGGCGACCGATCTGTGGATCGCGGCGGAGCCGAAGGAAACCGAACTGACTTATGTGCGGCCGGGACAGACGGCGACGATCAGCGTCGACAGCTACCCGGGTGCCGTCTGGCACGGCACGGTCGCCTCGATCAGCCCGGCGTCATCGTCGAGCTTCTCCTTGCTTCCGGCGCAGAACACCACCGGCAACTGGGTCAAGGTCGTGCAACGCATTCCGATGCGCGTGACGTTGGACGATCTCCAAGGCAAGCCGCCGTTGCGTGGCGGGATGAGCGTCGTGGTCGGCATCGATACCGGCCACGCGCGCGGCCTGCCGGACTTCGTGACGGACCTCCTCGGCCGGTTCGGACAAAAGTCATGACCGGCGCGTCCGCGACAGGTGGCGTGGTCGCCAATCGCGGCGCCATCACCGCCTGCGTGATCCTGGCCGTGATCATGCAGGCACTGGACACGACCATCGCCAATGTGGCGCTGCCCTATATCCAGGGTAGCGTTTCGGCGAGCGCCGACCAGATTAACTGGGTGCTGACGTCCTACATCGTCGCGGCGGCCGTCATGACGCCGCCTTCGGGCTATCTTGCCAATCGTTTCGGCCGCAAGCGCATCCTTTTGATCTCCATCACCGGCTTCGTCGTCGCGTCGGTGCTGTGCGGCTTCGCGCAGTCGCTGCCGCAGATCGTCGGCTTCCGCCTGCTGCAAGGCCTGTTCGGCGCAGCCCTGGTGCCGCTGGCGCAGAGCATCCTGCTCGACATCTACAGCGTCGAGGAGCGCGGCTCGGCGATGGCGCTGTTCGGCGTTTCGGTGATGGTCGGGCCGGTGCTCGGGCCGGTCATCGGCGGCTGGCTGACCGAGAATGTCAGCTGGCGCTGGGTGTTCTACATCAACGTCCCGATCGGGGCCCTGGCCTTCGCCGGCGTCTCGATGTTCGTCCAGGAAACCAAGACGGACCTTAAGGCCAGGCTGGACTGGCTGGGCTTCGGCATGCTCAGCGTCACCATCGCATCGCTGCAGATGTTCCTCGATCGCGGCGAGCAGCTCAACTGGTTCTCGTCGTCCGAGATCATCGTCGAGGCGCTGATCTGCGCGTCGGCCTTCTACATCTTCCTCGTCCACACTTTCACCGCCAAAAACACCTTCGTGAACCCGCGGCTGTTCCTCGACAGGAATTTCGCCGTCGGCATGATCTTCATCTTCATCATCGGCATCACCTATCTGGCCTCGCTGGCCCTGATGACGCCCTATCTGCAGACGCTGATGGGCTATCCGGTGGTGACGGCCGGCATCGTCATGGGGCCGCGCGGTCTCGGCACCATGGCTTGCATGTTCCTGGTCGGCAGGCTGATCGGCAAGGTGGACACGCGCTGGCTGCTGTTGACCGGCCTGCTGGTCACCGCCTGGGCGATGTACGACATGACCGGCTGGACCCCTGATGTGTCGCAATGGACGATCATCAGCACCGGCTTCATCCAGGGCGCTGGCCTGGGTTTCCTGTTCGTGCCGCTGACCACCATCACCTTCGCCACGCTGGCGCCGGAGCGGCGCGCGGAAGGCACAGGCCTTTACAATCTGTCGCGGAACATCGGCTCCAGCGTCGGCATATCCGTCGTCACCGCGCTGTTGACGGAGAACGTGCAGATCAACCACGCCAACATCGCCACCTATGTGACGCCCTACAACCAGGCTTTCAGCAATCCGGCCATCTTCCAGGCGATGGATCCCTACAGCGCCGCGGGCCGCGCCGCGCTCGACGGCGTGGTGACGCTGCAGGCGACGATCATAAGCTATATGAACGACTTCAAGCTGATGATGATCCTGTCGCTTGCCGCCATTCCGCTGGTTCTCTTGCTGCGCAAGCCGGCGACGCCAGCC
>NZ_RZQI01000621.1:0-3605 GCF_003998335.1 Mesorhizobium sp. M7A.F.Ca.CA.002.05.1.1
CCATCAGAATGATCTGGAGTGACAAAATGCCGAATTTCAAGATGAGATATGTGCTGATCGCGCTTGTGCCGTTGGCGGTTGCTGGTTGCGTCAGCGCTGAGGATCAGCGCGCAATGGATCAGCAACAGTGCGCTTCTTACGGCTATAGGCCAGGAACCAACAGGTTTGCCGACTGCATGATGCAACAGACTTCACAACGTTCAGAAGACGAGCAGCGCTCAATGGATCGCATAGCCGCGCAGGAACAGAGAGACAAGGATCGCAAGGAAGCGCGTCGAAAGAACGACAGCTACATCGACCCAAGGCCGAGTTACGACAAGGACGGCAATCCGAATTTCGACACTCAAGGCAATTACCAAGGGTGTCACGGCGCGGGATGTTTGGTCGACAATCCAGACAATGGCGATGACGATGACCAGTAGGCTGGCTTCGCAAGGGCTCTTCTTCCTGCCCCTATAGTCCGGACCTCAGCCCAAATCGACAAACCGTTCGCCAAGCTCAAGCACTGCATGCGGCGTTGCGCCAGGTGCAGGCTATAAGTCAACCTATGCGAACCGCTCTACCTCTGGGGAACCAGCCGGGAAATGCCGATGCAAGATCTGCTTGTCTGGTTGGATGGTGGGCGTGACAGGGATTGAACCTGTGACCCCTGCAATGTCAATGCAGTGCTCTCCCGCTGAGCTACACGCCCATCCGAAGCCGCGCATACACCATTTTTGATCCAGCGCGTCAATAGCAGGAAAAAGGAAAGAAGGCGTCGTCTCGCCGCAGTGGCGAAGAGGTGCGGCGCCTCGCCTAGAAAAGGGCTCAGGCCGCCTGCAGCATCTTCTCGACCTCGTTGACGAGGTCGCGCAGGTGGAAGGGCTTCGACAGCACCTTGGCGTCTTTCGGCGCCTTGGAATCCGGGTTCAGCGCAACGGCGGCGAAACCGGTGATGAACATGACTTTCAGATCAGGATCGATCTCTGTGGCACGCCGCGCCAGTTCGATGCCGTCCATCTCCGGCATGACGATGTCGGTCAACAGCAGCGAGAAAGGCTCCTCGCGCAGCCGCTCATAGGCGCTGGCGCCATTGTCGAAATCACTGACCTGGTAACCGGCGCGCTCCAGCGCCTTGACGAGGAACCGACGCATATCGTCGTCGTCTTCCGCCAGAAGAATGCGTGCCATGATATCCCGTCCGAATCACCCGCCCGAGGTTGCCGTTGGGCAAGCCCGTTAACCATCCTGTATATGAGGAGGTGAGGGTAAACATCAAGTGAACGCTGACGGGGATGATCCATATTTGCCGGGCGTGTGCTGTGGCCGAAATGCTGGACACGAGGCTTGCAAGGTGGCACTTTCACATCATGATGCACTGGTGTTTTCGGGTTCGTTCAAATTGAAGACGGCAGCCGAGGATTTTTCGGTCTTTCCACCCTTCGAAATCCGGTCGGGCGTCGAGCAGCGCGTCCCCTTCCTCTTCAACTCACCGCATAGCGGCCGCTACTATCCGGAGCGCTTCCTTGCCATGGCAAGGCTGGACCGCAACGCCATCCGCCGGTCCGAGGACTGCTACGTCGATGAGCTGTTCGGCGGGACCGTCGCGCTCGGCGCACCGCTGCTGGCGGCGAATTTCCCGAGGGCCTATCTCGACGTCAACCGTGAACCGTGGGAGCTTGATCCGCGCATGTTCGCCGAGCCGGTGCCGTCCTTCTGCAACATCCGCTCGGCACGGGTGGCCGGCGGGCTGGGCACGGTGCCGAAGCTGGTCGGCGAGGGGCTCGACATCTATTCCGGCCGCTTGCCGCTGGCCGAAGCGGTCGCCCGCATCGAGGCCGTCTACAAGCCCTATCACGAGACGCTGAAGCGGCTGTTGACCAGAACCCATGCGCGGTTCGGCTTTGCCGTGCTGATCGACTGTCATTCGATGCCGGCGAGCATCCGGGTTGGCGACAGCGGCCAGCGGCCCGACTTCATCATCGGCGATCGTTTCGGCATCTCGGCAACGGCCGCCCTGACCGAGACCGCGATCGGCCTGCTCAGCGCCATGGGCTATTCGGTTGCCCACAACAAGCCCTATGCCGGCGGCTTCATCACCGAGCACTATGGCCGCCCGGCGCGCCATCTGCACGCGCTGCAGATCGAGGTCAACCGGGGGCTCTATATGAACGAGCGGACGTTCGAGAAGGCTGCCGGCTTCGATGCGCTGGCCGACGATCTGACGCGGTTCTCAGCCGACCTGATGTCGATGCCCGACCATCATTTCATCGACCTGCCACTGGCCGCGGAGTGAACAACCTGCCGCTGGCCGCGGACTGAATGGCGCCATAAAAAAAGACCGCATCGTTTGCACGATACGGTCGAAGTCTAGGGAGGAAACGCCCAAGGAGGGCATGGACAGGAAACCCTGTCCGAGATTGAGGGTATTGTGCGCTGCACAAATGTCAAGCGACCTTCAGCCTTTTTTAATTCACTCTGATGTGGAAATTGCGTTTCGATGGCGCCTGTGTGACATCCAGGCAACAGATGCCGTCGCGGAAAAATCCTCGACACCCTTGTTTTGGCACGAAATTGGCGGCAAAGCCGGGCTCGGGCATGCTGCAACGCGGGAGAATCAGTTGGACATCAGCATCGATTTCATGCGTCGCATCGCGCAGGCGGCAGCGGCGGAGACCTTGCCGCGCTTTCGTGCCCAAGGTGCGGTCGCCAACAAGGAACAGGGCAGTTTTGATCCGGTCACCGAGGCCGATCGCGAGGCCGAGCGCGCCATCCGGGCTCTGATATCGGCTGAGTATCCCGATCATGGTATTCTAGGCGAGGAGCATGGCAGCGAGAACATTTCAAGCCGGCACGTCTGGGTGATCGACCCGATCGACGGCACGCGCGCGTTCATTTCCGGTCTGCCGGTGTGGGGCACACTGGTCGGGCTGACGGTCGACGGCGACGCCGTTGCCGGCATGATGGCGCAGCCCTTCACCGGCGAGCTTTTCTACGCCAACGGCTCGGGCTCCCATTATGAGGGGCCAGGCGGGCCGCGAAAACTGACGACCCGCAAGACGACGAAGTTGGACCAGGCGACGCTGTTCACCACCACGCCGGCCCTGTTCAAGGGCGAGGCGCGCAACCGTTACGATGCATTCGAAAGACAGATCCAGCTCGCCCGCTATGGCGCCGATTGCTATGCCTTCGCCATGATCGCCTCGGGAAGCGTCGACATCGTCGCCGATCCCGGATTGAAGCCCTACGACATCGTGGCGCTGATCCCGATCATCGAAAAGGCAGGCGGCGTCGTCACCACATTCGACGGCGGGCCGGCGGAACAGGGCGGCGATGTACTCGCCGCGGCGACGCCGGAACTTCATGCCGCCGCCATGGCCGCCCTGCGCGGCTAAACGAGCGTCCGCCGCCATTCAGGTGATGCCGACCGCTTGAAGCAGTCGTTTTACTGCCGGCGGCACCCCTTGGGGAGCGGGCCAGCGACCGGCGCCCGTCAGGCTGTGGGGTCGTCGCTGCCGGGAATGAAGGCGTCG
This sequence comes from Mesorhizobium sp. M7A.F.Ca.CA.002.05.1.1, assembly GCF_003998335.1. NCBI lineage: Bacteria > Pseudomonadati > Pseudomonadota > Alphaproteobacteria > Hyphomicrobiales > Phyllobacteriaceae > Mesorhizobium > Mesorhizobium sp. M7A.F.Ca.CA.002.05.1.1. The sequence continues at coordinate 3,513 of NZ_RZQI01000621.1, forward strand.
AAGGCGGCGAGCAATTGCTCGCGGTAGATGTCGGCTTCCTGCAGGATTTCGTGGCGGGAGCCATCGATCATCAGCAGCGAACCGAGCCGCAGA
>NZ_RZQI01000622.1:0-3593 GCF_003998335.1 Mesorhizobium sp. M7A.F.Ca.CA.002.05.1.1
GTGCTGGAGGGCGGCAGGCCCGCTGCCAGCCAGGTGCCGTCGATCGGCTGCAACATCAAGTGGAGTGCCGGCAACGAGCCGGTCTGGTCCTCCAGCGCCGCCCGCGCCGCTTAGCGCAGGCGCCGCTTCGAACGCATTCGCCAGGTATCCATGCACAAGCCGCAAAAATCCGCTTCCGACAGCTTGCTGCTCCAGGCCGACGTGCTGGTGCTGGGCGGAGGTCCGTCAGCGGCCTGGGCGGCTGTCGCTGCGGCCGAGAGCGGCGCCAAGGTGGTGCTGGCCGATAAGGGCTATCTCGGTACCAGCGGCGCCACCGCGCCCTCCAACACCGGCACCTGGTGCGTGCCGCCGGGCGACAACAGGCATGCCGTCGTCGAGCGGCGCTGGCAGCGCACCGGCGAACTCGCCGACCCGCGCTGGATGCTGCGCTGCGTCGATACTGCCTACCGCAATCTGCTCAGGCTGTCCGAATGGGGCTATCCCTTTCCGAGCGAGGATGACGGCCGCCTCTACATCGCCAATCTGCGCGGGCCGGACTACATGCGCTTCATGCGCCGCCGGGTGCTGTTGGCCGGCGTCACCGTGCTCGACCATCACCCAGCGCTCGAACTTCTGTCCGACGGCGATGCCATCGTCGGCGCCGCCGGTGTCGCCCGGCAGATCGGCCAGGACTGGCGCGTCGACGCCAACGCGGTGGTGCTGGCGACGGGCGGCTGCGCTTTCCGCGAGCGCATCCTCGGCGCGACCGGGCTGACCGGCGACGGCTATCTGATGGCGGCGGAGGCCGGCGCCAGCCTGTCGGGCATGGAGTTCACCGGCAAATATACGCTGGCGCCCTATGGCTCATCGCTGAACAAGGGCCTGCCGTTCCGCTGGGCCTCGTTCCATCGCGAGGACGGCTCGCCGATCCTCGGGCCGACCGGCGAGCCGTTGCGTAACGGCATCGGCGACCGCGAGGAGGAAGTGGCGCGCGCGCTGATCGACGGCCCGGTCTACGCGCGGCTCGATCAGGCCGAGCCGGCGCTGCAAGGCTGGCTGCGCCAGGGCCAGCCGAACTGCTTCGTGCCCTATGACCGCGCCGGCATCGATCCGTTCAGCGAACTGTTCCGTATCACCTTGCGCGCCGAAGGCACGGTGCGCGGCACCGGCGGCATCGACATCGTCTCCGACGATTGCGCCACCGGCGTGCCCGGCCTCTATGTTGCCGGCGATGCCGCCAGCCGCGAGATGATGACCGGTGCGCTATCAGGCGGCGGCGCCGTCAATTCATCCTGGGCGCTGGCCAGCGGCTGGTGGGCCGGCAAAGGTGCCTCGACCCATGCCAAGCGCCGGACCGGCAAGGCGTTCCGCAGCGCGGTGCAATCGCTCGGCCAGGCCGGCTTGCGTCCTGCATCATCGGCGAGGGCCGACATCTCGGCGGGCGAAGTTATCGAGGCGGTGCGTAGCGAAGTCACGCCGCTCGACAAGAATTTCTTCCGCACTGGCGAGGCCCTGGAGAAAAGCGGCGAGCGGCTGGAGAGTGTCTGGCGCGACGTGCGCAGCCATCTGCAAGGCGAGGGGCTGGACCGGGTCCGTACCCGAGAGGCAGCTTCGATCGCCGCTGCTGGGCGTTGGTCCGTGGCCGCCGCGCTGCACCGCACCGAGAGCCGCGGCATGCACCGCCGCACCGATCTGCCGGGCAAGAGCCCGGCCTTCGCGCACCGGCTGGTCATCACCGGTGTGGATGCGTTCCGCATCGCAGGTGCGCCTGAGCGGCTGGCGGAGCTGGCGTCATGATCGAGATCGTCTCGGCCACGCGCTGCGTCGAATGCGACATCTGCGTCAAGGTGTGCCCGGCCAACGTCTTCGACGCGACCGACAATGGCGTGCCGGTGATCGCTCGCCAGGAGGACTGCCAGACCTGCTTTCTTTGCGAGATCTATTGCCCGACCGACGCGCTTTATGTGGCCGAGTTCGCCGAAGGGCCGACCGGCATCACGGAAGCTCAGGCCGACGCCCGCCAGATGTTCGGCTCCTATGCCCGCGCGCTTGGCTGGAAGCGCGGCAAGGCGGGCGGCTCGGAATTCGACCCGACGCACCGCATCCGCGTGGCGCAGTGAACCGATCGGAGACAGATATGGATCGCCCGAACATGGACCGGATCGTCGTCAGCGACATCAGCAAGACCTTCCAGCTCAAGCCGGGGCAGTTCGTCACCGTGGATGGCGAGGCGACCGACCGCGTCACCGTGCTCGACGGCGTCGATCTTTCCATCCGCAAGGGCGAGTTCATCACGCTGGTCGGCCCGAGCGGCTCGGGCAAGTCGGTGCTGCTCGATATCATTGGCGGGCTGACGCAGGCGACCGGCGGCAACGTCCAGCTCGACGGCAGGCGCATCACCAGGCCCGATCCAAAGACCGGCTATGTCTTCCAGCAATATGCGCTGTTTCCCTGGCGCACGGCGCTCGCCAACATCGAATATGCGCTGGAAGTGCGCGGCGTGGCCAAGGCCGAGCGTACCGCCACAGCCCGCCATCTGTTGGCGCTGTTCGGCCTTGCCGGTTTCGAGGACCGTTTTCCCAACCAGCTGTCCGGCGGCATGCAGCAGCGTGTGGCGATCGCGCGTGCGCTGGCCAGCAACCCGGAAGTGCTGCTGATGGACGAGCCGTTCGCGGCGCTCGACCAGCAGACGCGCGAGCTTCTGCAAGGCGAGCTGCTGCGGATCTGGGGCAAGATCAACACCACGGTGATTTTTGTCACCCACTCGATCGACGAGGCGATCTTCCTCGCCGACCGCGTCGTGGTGATGACGGCACGGCCGGGCGCGGTGAAAGAGATCATCGACATCGACCTGCCACGACCGCGCGACGGCGACATCCGCGCCAGCGCCGAATTCAATCTATATCGCGCCCGCGTCTGGGACGTGCTGCGCGACGAGGTCAACAAGGCGCAGAAGGACTGGACCCTGTCGCCAGCCTTCAGTCACTGAGGAGCTGGACCAATGGCCTATCTGACCGAGAAGTTTGGCTCCGCGGGAGCGCTCCACCTGTTTGCCGGCGCTGGCGAAACGGTAGCCGCCGCCAGGGTCCCGGCCATCAAGGCCAGCGCCAAGATCCGGAGCAAGAAAGCAAGCCACGGCACGTTCCTCTATGGCGTGCCGCTGCTCGGCCTGTTCTTCCTGCTGTGGGAGATCGCGCCCCGACTCGGCTGGCTGAACCGCATCTTCTTTCCGCCGCTGAGCGAGGTGCTGGTCGCCTGGTGGGCGCTGCTCGCTTCGGGCGTGCTGATCGAGCATATCGGCATCAGCCTGCAGCGCGCCGCGATCGGCTTCGCACTCGGCGTGGTGGTGGCCATCCCCCTCGGTCTGTTGATGGGGCGCTATTCGTTGTTCGAGAAGGTTTCCGACCTCCTGGTGCAGACGCTGCGAAACACATCGCAATTCGCACTGCTGCCGGTGTTCATCCTGTTGCTCGGCATCGGTGAGGAATCGAAGGTCGCGATCACCTTCTACTCCTCGGTTTTCTTTCTCCTCGTCAACACGATCAGCGGCGTCAAGTCGGTGGATCCGCTGCTGATCAAGGCGGCGCGCTCGATGGGTACGTCCGACTTCGATC
>NZ_RZQI01000623.1:0-3577 GCF_003998335.1 Mesorhizobium sp. M7A.F.Ca.CA.002.05.1.1
ATGGCGCCGCGTCCGGCCAGGATCGCAACCCGCGAAGCGTCATTGAGAATGGCGGCGGCTTTGTCGAGCTCAACCTCCAGCGGTACGCTGTGACCGGCGAACATATCCTGCGGCGTGTGCGCCGGGCGATTGCGCTTGGAGCGCTTCGACGGATCGCTCTCCTGCTCCTGGATGTCGCTGGCAATCGAAAGATGGGCGACGCCCTTGCGCGCCAGCGCGGTTCGGCAGGCAAGGCTGGCGACGTTTTCCATATGCGCGGCGTCGGCGACATGTGCATTGTAAACGGAGACATCGTGGAACACGCGCGTCAGATCGACATCCTGTTGCGTGAACGTCTCGATCAGATCGTGGAACTGCATGCCCGTAATCGCCAGCACCGGAGCCTGGTCGAGCTTGGCGTCATAGAGGCCGGTCAGAAGATGTGTTCCGCCGGGACCGGACGTCGCAAGGCACACGCCCAGCTTTCCTGTCCACTTGGCATACGCACATGCCATGAAGGCAGCCGACTCTTCATGCCGGACCTGAACGAAGGCAATCTTGTCGCGCCGCGTCCGCAACGCTTCCATGACGCCGTTTATGCCGTCTCCCGGCAAGCCGAACACCACCTCCACGTCCCAGGCGACGAGCGTATCGATGAGAATTTCTGCTGCATTTGGCATGTCGGGGTAGCTCCGGTGGATGGTGTCCGAACCGGTGAATCCCGAGTTGGTTCCTTCGTCACAATAAATCGTGACAGGTTTCTGGAAGCGATCTTCCAGGAGCGGTCTATTCGATCTGCTCAAACGTGCATTGCCGTGGCGCCTTGTCGGGGCGCCAGCGCAGCAGTTTGGTGCCGTGGCGGAATCGATTGCCGGTAACGTGGTCGAAGCGGACCTCCACCACCAGTTCAGGCTGCAAGGGTTCCCATTGTCCGCTGCGCTCCGTGCTCCAGCGGCTCGGGCCGCCGGGCGCCTTGCCGGTGAATCCGGGCTCTGACCGCAGCCCTTCCAGCCGGCGCGTGAGCGCTCCTCTGTCGGTCCTGGCGATGGTCGACGTGAAGCCGACGTGATCGAGCTTGCCGTCGTCATTGTAGAGGCCGAGGAGCAGCGAGCCAACCTCACGACTGTCCGCGAGATAACGGAAACCGCCGACAACGCAATCGGCGGTGCGCCTCGGCTTTACCTTCACCATCGCACGTTCGCCGCACAGATAATGCTCATCAAGCACTTTGGCCATGATGCCGTCGGTCGATGCATGGCCGGAGCCGTGTAGCCATCGAGCCGCCGTGGCTGCATCATAAGTGCACTTCGACAGGCGAAGATCTGGACTGTTCGAGGAGGTCACCAAGTCCTCGATCGCTCGCCGCCGTTCCACAAGTGGCTTGCCCGTGATGACCTCGCCGCCCGGCCTGGCAAGCATGTCGAAGAGGATCAGACTGGCAGGCGTCTGCGAACTCAGTTTGCGGATTCTGCTTTGTGCCGGGTGAAGGCGCATCTGCAGCGCCTCGAAGGAAAGCTCACCGTCAACCTCAATGACAATCTCGCCGTCGAGGACGAAATGCCCGCGCTTGAGGTCACGCAAAATGTCCGTGATTTCTGGAAAATAGCGGCCGAGCGGCTTGCCGGATTTGGCGCGCAGGTCAACGGTGTCGTCGCTCTTGAAAGCCAGGCAGCGAAACCCGTCCCATTTGGGCTCGTACTGCCAGCGGTTTCCATCCCGGGGGATTTCATCGGCAAGCTTGGCCTCCATCGGAGACGTGTCCAGCGGGAGCGGGAAGGCGTTTATTGGTTCATGCACGGGTAGGCCTCCAAAACCGGCTCAGGAACGGCTCCGGCTTTTTTCAACTTCCAGGACTGGCACCGCGTTCCATCTGACGGTTCATGCCTGGTTCTTCGCGATGGGACATTTTCATTTGCCGCGGAACCCGGATGACGGCTGGCCGCTTTGATGTCATCGGCAGCGCTAACGGAGATGCCCCATCGATCCCTCATTGTGGATAGCTTTTGTCGGAACCGTCATTCTCATGCAGGTGCCGCCAGGTCCCGACAGCATGCTGGTGATGGCCCGCGGCATTGGACAGGGGCGCGACGTGGCGCTGCTCACGGTGCTCGGCATGACGCTGGGCGCCGGACTTGTGCAGCTTCCGCTGATTGCATTCGGCCTGTCCTCGCTTGTCCACGCCTCGCCCCTGGCGTTCAATCTGCTTCGATGGGCCGGGGCGGCCTACATCGTCTGGCTGGGTGTCCGGCTGCTGCTTTCATCCTCGGCAACCATTCCCACGGGTGACCTCAAGGCCCTGCGGCCGCTCGCCGCCGCCCGGGAAGGAATGATCGCCAATCTGAGCAATCCCTGGCCTTTGATGTTCATGGTTGCGTTCCTGCCGCAGTTTGTCGATCCGCACAGGGGCTCCGTCACGTCGCAGCTGGTGCTGCTTGGCGCAACACAGAAGATAACCGGTGTGCTGGTGCTGGGAGCCTATGCCTTGGCATCGGGCGCGGCCGGGGCATGGGTCATGCGGCACCCTCGCGCAAGGCTTTGGCAGCAGCGGCTCACCGGCTGTCTCATCATCGGCCTCGGCTTACGGATGGCGATCGGCGGCGGTACGAGCCGCTGACCAAGCGGATGAACGGGCTGGGCCGAACACTCGACTTTGGCGCCGCGGGATTTTCTTTCGGGGAAAGTTTTGTGCCAAGTCGCCTGAATGACAGGCTCCGACACCCTTCTTCAGTGGAGCGGAGCATTCGCTTGGATGTCCGGCTCCGCCGAAAGAACCCGCATCGGATGAAACGTCGTCGCGGGCCGGGACTGGTCCAGGAACAAAAAGCCTGACCAGAGGTTCGAGCCTCGATCTCAATGCAGCTTGAAACGGCTGCTTCATCGCCGTCCGATTGGAATGTTCGTCATGATTTCTTGCGTGGCCTCGGTAAAGACGCGCCTTCAATGAACAAGCCACCTGACGAGGGCCAAAGGGCAAGCGGGCAAAAAAAGGGCGGCGTCGTTCGGGCTCTCGGGCTTGGTCTGATCACCGGCGCGGCCGATGACGACTGCTCGGCCATCGGTACCTACGCGAGCGCCGGAGCGCGGTTCGGGCCTGACCTGCTGTGGACGGCACCTGTCACGCTGCCGATGATGTATGTCGTCGTCTATCTTTCATCCAAGCTTGGCCAGGTTTCGGGTCGCGGGCTTTTCAAGGTCATATCGGACTTCTATCCGCGTTGGCTGCTATGGTCCGTGCTGGTGGGCGTGCTGATTGGCAACACGATCGAGGCAGCCGCAGATCTTGGCGCCATGTCGGCGGCCATCGTGCTGTTCGTTCCTCTGCCTGCTCCCTTGGTCGTCATTGCCGTTGCGGTCGTCATTTTTGCCCTGCAGGTGTTCGGATCGTATAAATTGATCCGAAATGTGTTCCGGTGGCTGGCTCTGGCTCTGCTTGCCTATGTGGTCTCCGCGGTGCTTGCCAAACCGGATGCAGCCTCTGTCCTGCGCGGCACGCTGTTGCCAAAAATCGAATTCAGCCGCGAATACCTGTCCATCCTCGTCGCCATCATCGGGACCACGCTCTCCGCATACCTTTACACGTGGCAGTCCAATCAGGAGG
>NZ_RZQI01000624.1:0-3576 GCF_003998335.1 Mesorhizobium sp. M7A.F.Ca.CA.002.05.1.1
GTTCCAGCGCCTGCATGCCGATGGCGTGCCTTCGCTCTCGGTCATCCGCAATGATGCGCCCCGGCTCATCGGTTCGAACGCGCTGTTCGGCAGCTTCGACAATCTCGTCGCCCATATCGCGGCGGCGTGATCCCATCCTCCAGACCCCAACAAGAATAAGGAAACAGACATGGCAAAAGTCGCTCTCATTGGTGCATCGGGCGCCGTCGGTTCACGCCTTCTCAGGGAACTCTCCGATCGCGGCCACACCGTCACCGGCATTGCGCGCAACCCGGAAAAGATCGCCGCGCTTCCGGGCGTGACGGCGAGGAAGGGCGATGTCTTCGACAGACAAGGTCTCGCCGACCTGATCCGCGGCCATGACGCGGTGATCAGCTCCGTGCATTTCCTGGACAGCGATGCCGATACGCTGATCGAGGCGGTGCGCGCCTCCGGCGTGAAGCGCTATCTGATCGTCGGCGGCGCCGGCAGTCTCGAAGTCGCACCGGGCAAGCGGTTGGTCGACACGCCTCAATTTCCTGATATCTACAAGGCCGAAGCGCAGAAGGGCGCCGACTTCCTGGACAGATTGAAGACGGTCGACGACCTCGATTGGACGTTCCTGTCGCCATCCGCCATGTTCGTGCCTGGCGAGCGCACCGGCAAATTCCGCCTCGGCAAGGATACACTTCTCGCCTCCGATAAGGGCAGCAGCATTTCCTTCGAGGACTATGCGATCGTCATGGTTGACGAGATCGAGAAGCCGGCCCACATCAGGCAGCGCTTCACCGTCGGCTATTGAGCGAACGGCTGGCGGCGGCCGGGTCTCAATCGAGGCCGGCCGACGCCAGCCGCATCAGAGTCCGGTTCAATCTCGGTGCTGCCGCCACCAGCGCCTTGCCGATGGCCGATTGCGGTGCGTCGATGACGGTTTGGGCATCGCCACTTTCGGCAATCCGCCCGGCATCGAGAAGGATGACGCGGTGGGCGACCGACCTGATGACGCCGAGATCATGTGAAATGAAGAGATAGGCGATCTTTTCCTGGCGTTGCAGGTCGAGCAAAAGCTCGAGGATCTCTCCGCGCACGGAGACGTCGAGCGCCGACACCGCCTCGTCGAGCACGATCAGCGACGGCTTTGTGGCGATGGCGCGCGCAATGGCGACGCGCTGCCGCTGGCCGCCGGAGATTTCGTGGATGGCGCGTGGGGCGAGATCAGCCGTCAGCCCGACGCGCTCCAGCAAGGCGGCGATGCGGCGCGGCCGCTCGGCGGGGGAGGCGATGCCATGGATGCGCAAGGGATCGTCGAGCACACGCGCCACCGTGGCGCGCGGGTTGAAGGCGGCCAATGGATCCTGGAACACCATTTGCAGGCGTGCGCGGCGTGCACGCAGCTTGGCGCCGCTCAAGGCCAGGAAATCACTGCCCTCGAAGTCGATGCGCCCGGCGTCCGGCTCGATCAATCGCAGCACCAACCGCGCGATCGTCGACTTGCCGCTGCCGGAAGGTCCCGCCAACGCCAGCGTCTCACCGGGGTCGATGTGAAAGGAGACATCGTCGACGGCAGCGATAGTCTTGTCGCCGCGACGGTAGCGCTTGGTCAGGTTGGACACCGCCAGCAGGCTCATGCGTGGAGCCCGGCTCGGTCCAGCAACGGCCTGGTGTCGAGGCCTATATGGGCGTCGAGCAATGCACGCGTATAGGGCTGGGCCGGGGCGCCGACAATCTGCGCCGTCATGCCAAGCTCGACCAACTGGCCATGACGGAAAACGGCGATGCGGTCGGCAAGATCGGCCGCCAGCGCGATGTCATGGCTGATGAACAGCAGCGTCATGCCGTCCTCGGTCACCAGGCGTCGGATCAAGGCGACGATCTCGGCCTGTACGATGGTATCGAGCGCGCTGGTCGCTTCGTCGGCGATCAGCAATTTCGGACCGGCCGCAATGGCTGCGGCGATCGCCACACGCTGCTTCTGGCCGCCGGAAAGCTGATGCGGGAAGGCGCGCAAGGCTGAGTCCGGGTCCGGCAGGCGGACGCGCTCCAGCAGGCTTTTGGCCTTGGCATAGGACTGGGACCAGGTGAGGCCGAGATGCGTGCGCGCTACTTCGGCGATTTGCTTGCCGATGGTCATGACAGGATCGAGGCTGGCGGAGGGGTCCTGGAAGACGAAGCCGATGTCGCGGCCGAGGCGGGGGATGTAGCTCTGTTTGAGGGAAGACTTTCGGACTTTGCGCCTTACGAGGCCCCCCTCTGTCCTGCCGGACATCTCCCCCTCAAGAGGGGAGATTACGCCCTTGTCTCCACTTTCGCCCATCGCCAGAGATGCAGAAAGAGGGCCTGCGGGGGAACTGCCAATCTCCCCCCTTGAGGGGGAGATGTCCGGCAGGACAGAGGGGGGCGCCTTGGCGCCCAACGGCGGATGTAAGAACCAATCGATCCGCCCATCAACCTTGGCGGACGCAGGCAACAGCCCGGCAATCGCCAGTGCCAGCGTGCTTTTGCCTGAACCGCTTTCGCCGATGATGGCGAGGCGTTCGCCATTGGCAATATCGAGGCCTACACTCCTCAGCGCTGCCACCTCATTGCCGTCACGCCGGTAGGTCACCGTCAGGTCGCGGATCGAAGCGAGCGTGGTCACGACAGGTCTCTCCTGACCGCTGTCGTCTCGACAATGCCTTCGCCGGCGAGATAGACGCCGAGCACGGTCAGCACCAGCGCTATGCCCGGGACAATCGACAGGAAGGGCGCGGTACGCAGGACAGCGCGGCCTTCGGCGATCATTCCGCCCCAGGTGACCCGGTTGGGGTCGCCCAGGCCGAGGAACGACAACGCCGCTTCGGTGAGGATCGCGGCGGCGACGATCACCGACGACATCGCCAGCACCGGCGGCAGGGCATTGGGCAGCACCTCGCGAAAGGCGATCGCCAGCGGGTGCATGCCGATGACCCTGGCCCCGGCGACATAATCGCGTTCGCGAATGGAGAGGACTTCCGCGCGGGCGACCCGGGCTGGTCCGGTCCAGGTGCCGAGCGCGATGGCAATCACGACGACGCCGAGCGACGGTCCGACGACGCTGACGAAGGCCAGTGCCAGCAGGAAGCTCGGCACGGTCTGGAAGGCGTCGGTGATGCGCATCAGCACCTCGTCGACGAGGCCGCCGGCAAAGCCGGCCAACGTGCCGACCACGGCGCCGACGACAAGTGCGGCGGCCGCGGCCGCGAGCCCGACAGCCAGCGATGTGCGGGCGCCATGAAAAAGCTCGGCCAGCACGTCGCGGCCAAGCCGGTCGGTGCCGAGCGGCAGCGACCAGTCCTGGAACGGCGGCAGCAGCGCCGGGCCGGCGATGGCCTGCGGGTCGCCGGGGAACAGCAGCGGCGCCGACAGCGCCATAGCGATCAGCGCCGCCAGGAGCATGGCGCCGGCGACCGCCTCGGGCGTGCGCAGAAAGCGGCGGAGCGGGCTCATGCGCCGGCCTCGCTGGCGCCTACGCGCGGATCGAGGAAGGCGTAGGCGATGTCGACGAGCAAATTGATGACAAGGACCAGGACTGCGCTGGTGAGGATAATGCCGAGCAGAAGCGGCGTGTCGCGGGAGGCG
>NZ_RZQI01000625.1:0-3572 GCF_003998335.1 Mesorhizobium sp. M7A.F.Ca.CA.002.05.1.1
GCACGCAGCGTGTCGGGATCGATTGCCAGCCCATGGTGCCGGACATAGCCATCGATCATGTCGAGATACTCGTCCTGCGAACATTTGTGGAAGCCGAGCCACAGCCCGAACCGGTCGGACAGCGACACCTTTTCCTCGACCGCCTCGGATGGGTTGATCGCGGTCGAGCGCTCATTGTCGATCATGTCGCGGGGCAACAGATGGCGGCGGTTCGAGGTGGCGTAGAAGATGACATTGACTGGCCGACCCTCGACGCCGCCTTCGAGCGCTGCCTTGAGCGATTTGTAGGAAGTGTCGTCATGGTCGAAGGAGAGGTCGTCGCAAAACAGGATGAAGCGGAAGGGGGCCGCCTTGAGCAATCCCATCAGCTTCGGCAGCGTGTCGATGTCCTCGCGGTGGATTTCGATCAGCTTCAGCGGCAGGTCGGACTTGGTCCTGGCGTTGATTTCGGCATGCACGGCCTTGACCAGCGACGATTTGCCCATGCCACGCGCGCCCCACAGCAACACGTTGTTGGCTGGGTAGCCGGCGGCGAAGCGTTCGGTGTTGTCGACAAGGATGTCGCGGACGCGGTCGACGCCACGGATCAGGCCGATGTCGACGCGGTTAACCCTGCGCACCGGCTCCAGATAGCCGGGATCGGCCTGCCAGACGAAACAATCGGCCTCGCCGAGGTCGGTTTGGGGCACCGGCGGCGGGGCAAGGCGGCTCACCGCCTCGATCAGCCGGTCGAGTTGCTGGTTCAGGGATTCAATGCTGCTGTCGGTCATGACTGTCTTTTGTTTTCGCGTTTTTGATGTCTGGGGGCGTGAAGCTGCCCGATTCCGCCTGATACAAAACCGGTCGCAACCTTTTGTTAGAGCATAATCTTTTGCGGAAACCGGCTCGCGCTTTTCGCGATCATGCTCTAACACGGCTCAACAGGCCGTAAAAGCAGCCGATTTGGCCGGCCGCGCAGTTGCATTGACAACTTTACCGACTATATTCCGGCCAAATTTCAAGGGCCGCCAAATTGGCGGCTGTTTTCAAAGATCAGGAGTACCTCGATGTTCGTGACACCGGCATACGCCCAAGGCGTCGGCGCTTCTCCCGACATGTTCATCAGCATTTTGCCCTTTGTCCTGATTTTCGTGATCATGTATTTTCTGATCATTAGGCCGCAGCGCACGCAGCTGAAGAAGCGCGGCGAGATGCTGGCGGCTGTCCGTCGCGGCGACACGGTCGTCACCGGCGGCGGCTTCGTCGGCAAGGTGACCAAGGTGATCGACGACAACGAGCTCGAGATCGACCTCGGTAACGGCTTGAAGGTGACGGCGCTGCGCTCGACGATCGCCGATGTGCGCGTCAAGGGCGAGCCGGTGGCCAACCAGAACGCCAAGAAATAATCCAATTTTAGGCGGAGCGATCCGCGGACACGCTCTGACGGACGACGCCATATGCTGTATTTTTCGCGCTTCAAGATGATCCTGATCTGGGTGGCCGTGGCCATCACAGTGATCCTCGCCGCGCCCAACCTGTTCTCCGCCAGCACGCTGGCGCAATTGCCCAGCTGGGTACCGAAGCGGCAGATGACGCTCGGCCTCGACCTGCAGGGTGGTTCGCACATCCTGCTGGAAATGAACCAGAACGATCTGATCAAGGATCGGCTGGAGACGACGCGCGATGAAATCCGCACGCTGCTACGCGACGCCAAGATCGGCTATACCGGCCTTGCCGGCACGGGGCGGACCCTGCAGGTCCGCATCACCGATCCCGCCCAGATCGATGCCGCCAAGACGGCGCTGAAGACGCTGACCGATCCGGTCGCTGCCGGCCTGTTCACCGGCGGCTCCGTCCAGGAAATGACGCTCGACGATTCCGAGCCCGGCCTGCTCAAGTTCAACGTCACCGACGCCGGCATCAAATACCGCACGTCGACCGCGCTGACGCAGTCGATCGAGGTGGTCGAACGCCGCGTCAACGAACTCGGCACCACCGAACCGATCGTGCAGCGGCAGGGCGACGACCGTATCCTTGTCCAGGTGCCGGGTCTTCAGGACCCGCAGAGACTGAAAGAAATCCTCGGCCAGACCGCCAAGCTGACCTTCCAGATGGTCGACCAGTCGATGCCGGTGCAGGACGCGCTCAATGGCCGTCCGCCCGCCGGGTCATCGGTGCTGTATTCGCAGGACGATCCGCCGGTTCCGTATCTGATCGAAAATCGCGTCATCGTCTCGGGCGAAAACCTCGTTGACGCACAGGCGACATACAATTCGCAGAACAACGAGCCGGTGGTGTCGTTCCGCTTCGATTCGAAAGGAGCGGCGCGCTTCGGTCAGGCCACGGCGCAGAATGTCGGCAAGCTGTTCGCCATTATCCTCGACAATCAGGTGATTTCGGCGCCGCAGATCCGCGAGCCGATCCTCGGCGGCACCGGCCAGATTTCCGGCAATTTCACTGCCCAGAGCGCCAACGACCTTGCGGTGCTGCTGCGCGCCGGTGCGTTGCCCGCGACGCTGACGGTGATCGAAGAACGCACCGTTGGTCCGGGCCTTGGCCAGGATTCGATCCATGCCGGCAAGGTCGCCGGCATCATCGGTTCTATCCTCGTCGTCGCCTTCATGTTCGTCGCCTACGGCTTCCTCGGCTTCCTCGCCAACATCGCGCTGGCGGTGCACGTGGCGATGATCGTCGGCGTGCTCTCGCTGCTTGGCGCTACGCTGACCTTGCCTGGTATCGCCGGTATCGTACTGACCATCGGCATGGCGGTCGATTCCAACGTGCTGATCTATGAACGTATTCGCGAGGAGCGACGCGCCGGCCGCTCCGTGATCCAGGCGATCGATACCGGTTTCACCAAGGCGCTGGCGACCATCGTCGATTCCAACATCACCTCGCTGATCGCCACCGTGGTGCTGTTCTATCTCGGTACCGGGCCGGTGAAGGGCTTTGCCATCACCTACGCCATCGGCATCCTGACCACGGTCTTCACCGCCTTCACCTTCACCCGCCTGCTGGTCTCGATCTGGCTGCGCCGGGCTCGCCCGAAGGAATTGCCGAAGGCACCGGTGACCTTCGTTCCGCCCGGCACCAAGATCCCCTTCATGGGCATCCGTCGCTGGACCTTCACGCTCTCCAGCGCACTGTCGATCCTGTCGGTGGTGCTGTTCATGACCGTCGGCATCAATTACGGCATCGACTTCAAGGGCGGTTCGCTGATCGAGGTGCAGGCCAAGAGCGGCAATGCCGACCTCGCCGACCTCCGTGCGCGGCTGACCGAGCTCAACATCGGCGAAGTTCAGGTGCAGCAGTTCGGTACGCCGAACGACGTGCTGATCCGCGTCGGGACGCAGGATGGTGGCGAGAATGCCGAGCAGACCGTCATCGACAAGGTGCGTGGCGAGCTGCAGGACAATTACGATTTCCGCCGCGTCGAAGTGGTCGGCCCGACCGTTTCTGGCGAGCTTGCCAAGCAAGGCACGATCGCCATGCTGATCGCGCTGCTTGGCATCCTGGTCTATGTCTGGTTCCGCTTCGAATGGCAGTTCGCGGTCGGCGCCATCGTGGCGACGGTGCACGATGTGGTCATGACG
>NZ_RZQI01000626.1:0-3570 GCF_003998335.1 Mesorhizobium sp. M7A.F.Ca.CA.002.05.1.1
GGCCGGTGCGCTGGATGACGTGACCGGTTTCCTCGACCGCCGCCGCGACCGCTCCGACCGGCGTGTAGGTGATCAGCCTCGGCTGACCGAGTTCCTTGTTGTTGACGACACCGATCACGGCGACCTTGACCTTGTTGCCGAGCGCGTCTTCCTGTTCCATCAGCCGCGGCGCCGCGGTCACAGTGACCTCCTGGCCGTCGCGCAACATGACGAAGGTGATTGCGTCGTCGGCACGGCCCGAGACCAGGCGCTGGACGTCGCCAAAGGTTTCGACCTTGTTGCCGTCGACACTGACGAATCGGTCGCCGGGAAGGATGCCGGCCTTCGCCGCCGGGCTGTCGGCGGTCACCTCGGCCACCATGGGCTCGGCGACATAGCGGCCATAGGCGGTGAACAGCACGGAAAAGACGACGATCGTCAGCAGGAAATTGAACAATGGTCCGGCCACCACCGTTGCCGCGCGCTTCCAGATCGGCTGAGTGTGAAAAGCGACCTTGCGCTCGTCCTCGGTCAGCGTTTCAATTTCTTCCGACGTGGGCTGGCTCGATGTGGCGTTCATGTCGCCGACGAATTTTACATAGCCGCCAAGCGGTATCGCACACAGTTTCCAGCGCGTGCCGTGGCTGTCGTTGAAGCCGAAGAGTTCCGGGCCGAAGCCGATCGAGAAGGCCCTGACGCCGATGCCGCACCAGCGCCCGACAAGGTAATGGCCCATTTCGTGGACGAACACGACTACGGTCAGCACGAAGAGGAATGGCACCAGCGTGCCGAGGACAAAGCCTTCTGTGCTGAAAAGCGCGTGAAGAATCTCGTTCAAGACAAACCCTCAAATTCTTCCACGGCGCAGACTGCGCCGTGACTGTGACACCAATCCGGGCGAATCCAAGGCGCACCGCGCAAAGGACCCTGAAATGACATCGCTCAAACGGGAAACAGACCCTGCGCCGGATGATCGGCGTTCGCCGAAATCCAGCCGATGACGTATAGGGCGAATGCCGCTGCGACAAGCCCATCGACGCGATCCATGACGCCGCCATGGCCCGGGATGAGCGCACCTGAGTCCTTGCGGCCATGGCGGCGCTTGATCCAGGATTCGAACAGGTCGCCTGCCTGCGAGACAATCGACAGCACGAGCGCGACCAGGCCGAGCAATGCCAGATTGCCGACACCGGCAGCTGCGGCGAGGACCAGCCCGGCGACGACGCCGCCGACAGCGCCGCCGAGTGCGCCGCTGCGCGTCTTGCCGGGCGAGATAGAGGGCGCCAGTTTCGCCCCCCCAACGGCTCGGCCAACGAAATAGGCAAGGATATCGGTGGCCCAGACGACAGCGAACAGGAACAGGATGGCAATGAGGCCTGAACGATCGCCATCGCGCAGCAAGGCGAGCGACAGGCCTGAAACCGCGGCATAGGCAAGGCCGCTCGCATCCCATTGTCCGGTCTTGCGAACCGAGGCGGCTATCGCCGTTGCGGCAACGATGGCCGCCACAAGCGGCAGCAGCCAGGAGGCGGCCAGACCGCCAATCAAGGCGCCAATGAAGACAACCAGCAGTGCTTCCGGCAGGAAACCAAGGCCCGTTGCCCCGGTTGGCCGCGACATGCGGGTCCATTCATAGAAGATCGCCGCTACGATCACGGCACACAGCAGCCGGAACGGCAAACCGCCGATCCAGGTCAAGCCGAGAGTGATGATGGCGAGCACGATCGCCGAAACGATACGCAGTTGAAGATTGCTCATCCCGCGGCCGGTCGCGAAGCGACGTCCTGGCCCCCAAGTCCGCCGAAACGGCGTTCGCGGCCAGCAAACTCACGCAAAGCTTCCGCAAGGTGCTCGCGGCTGAAGTCGGGCCAGTAGCAAGGCAGGAAGACGAGTTCGCTATAGGCGGCTTGCCACAGAAGGAAGTTCGACAGCCGGAGCTCGCCGCTGGTGCGAATGACCAGTTCCGGGTCGGGAATGCCTTGCGTATCGAGCGCGCCGGCAAAGCTTTCGGCTGATATCGCCTCGGCGTCGAGTTCGCCACGCGCCACGGCCGCCGCAAGCTTTTGTGCCGTACGAACGATTTCGTCTCGTCCGCCATAGTTGAAGGCGATCACCAGCGTCAGCGATTCGTTTGCGGCCGTCAGCGTTTCGGCCTCGTCGAGCAGTCCCCTGATATCAGACTGCAGCCCTGCCCGGTCACCGATGATTCTAACCCGCACACCGCTCTGGTGCAGTTCAGCAAGGTCACGGCGAATGAACATTTTCAAGAGGCCCATCAGGTCGCTGACCTCGGACTTCGGCCGCGACCAGTTCTCCGACGAGAAAGCATAGACGGTCAGGTAGGAAATGCCGAGCCCAGGTGCCGCGCGCACCGTCTTGCGCAGCGCCTCGACACCGGCACGGTGGCCCGCAAGACGGGGCATGCCGCGCGCCTTGGCCCAGCGTCCGTTTCCGTCCATGATGATCGCGACATGCGCGGGCGTTGCCATGTTCTCGCTTTCGGGTCAGCCGGCGGCCATGACCCTAAACCTGCATGATTTCAGCTTCCTTATCGGAAAGCAGGTGGTCGATGGTGCTGATCGTCTCGTCGGTAAGTTTCTGGACCTGGTCCGAGCGCTTGCGCTGATCGTCTTCGCTGATGTCGCCGTCTTTCTCCGCCTTCTTCAGGAAGTCCATGCCGTCGCGGCGCACATGGCGCGCGGCGACACGGGCATTCTCGGCGTAGGTGTGCGAGATCTTGACCAGTTCCTTGCGGCGCTGTTCGTTAAGTTCGGGAAGTGGAATCCTGAGGTTGGTGCCGTCTACGATCGGGTTGAACCCCAAATTGGATTCGCGGATCGCGCGGTCGACCGCGCCAACCATCGACTTGTCCCATACCGATACCGAGATCATGCGCGGCTCCGGCACCGAGACGTTGGCGACCTGATTGATCGGCATGGTGGTGCCGTAGGCCTGCACCTGGATCGCATCGAGCAGATTGCTGGAGGCGCGACCGGTCCGCAGCGAGGCCAGATCATGCTTGAACGCGGCAATGGCCCCATCCATGCGCCGCTTGAGATCGTCGTACTCACCACTCATCTTTATCTCCTCGACCCGTCTAATGCGGGCTCACTGCTTCGGGGCCGTCTTCGAATCGAACTTTCGAAAACCGGCTTCCCTTTTCGGGTCAGGCCGCCGATCAATCGTCCGCGACGACCGTGCAGCGGCCGCCGCCCCTCAGAATATCGCCGAAACCACCTTTTTCGTGGATCGAATAGACGATTATCGGAATGTTGTTTTCGCGCGCAAGTGCAATCGCAGCAGTATCCATGATGGAAAGGCCGCGATTTATGACTTCGCCATGGCTGATGCGCTCGAAACGCGTCGCATTCGGATCCTTCTTCGGGTCCGCCGAGTAGACGCCGTCGACCTGAGTGCCCTTGAACAGCGCGTCGGCGCCGATTTCAGCGGCGCGAAGGGCCGCGGCCGAATCAGTGGTGAAGAATGGATTGCCGGTGCCGCCGGCAAAGATCACCACCTTGCCCTGGTTCATGTAGGCGGTCGCCTGGCGCTGCGAAAAGCTCTCGCAAAGTTCGGGCATGGCGATCGCCG
>NZ_RZQI01000627.1:0-3564 GCF_003998335.1 Mesorhizobium sp. M7A.F.Ca.CA.002.05.1.1
GATCGGGGTGCGAGCCGAGATGCGCTGCATCGTAGTCGCGCCCATAGCAGAAGGCCTGGTCCGGCTTCAGCCGCTCGCGCAGCGGCGGGCCTAGCGCCGGGTCGACCGGATCGATGCGCGCGAACTCCGCCTTGCAGGTCGCCGCTGGGATCGGGTCGAGGCGAAAATTGTCGTCATCCTTGCCGAGTGCCTGCCTGCTATATTCCGCAGCGCCAAGCTCTTCTTCCGAACCGGCATCGAGATAGATGTCGGGCTGCAGATCCGAGAGGAACAGCCGGCCCTTGTCGTCGACCTTCAGCGACGCAAGCGTCCGGTCGCATTCCATGCCGCAATGAACCGGGCCTGTCTTGCCGTCCTCTGACGCATGATTGCACCAGCCGCCGGCCCATTCCGGCGACTTGGCGCCGCGCACGGTGGTGGCGATGAAAGCATTGTAGGACGTGTCGGAATTCACGGTCGGTTCCTCGTTCGGCCGGCTGACCGGATCATGGCCGTAGTAGAAGAAGATCCGCGTCACCTTCTGCTTCGGGTGCGCCTTGAGATGCCCCGCATCATAGACGCGGCCGAAACAGGCATCAGCGCCGTTCGGACTGAGTTCGGTGAGCTTCAGCGCATCGTCGGCGGAGGCCGATCCGGCAAGCAAGCCAAGCAGCGCCGCGCCAAACCCGGCGCCGGCGACTGTCTTCCATTCCCCTGCCCTGAACGCCATGTGATCTCTCCTCCGCATCGACAGGACGCAACGCCAATTTATGCTAGTATTGCGGCCGCAGCCACGCAATTCGCGGCGGGCCGCCAAGCGGAGGAGGATTCCATGCGTCGGCGCGATATGTTCCGCGCGGTTCTTGCCGGAACCGGAACGCTTCTCGGTTTGCGGGCAGCACAGGCAGCCGCCACCGAGCCCGCAAGGCAAAAAGTCGCCTACCACTTGAGCGACACCGACAAGGTCAATTTCGTGCTCGGCAACATCAAGAACCACTATGAGGGCACCGGCGGCAATGTCGACATCGTGCTGGTCGTGCATGGTCCCGCGCTCGCGGCCTTCAAGTCGAAAGGCATATCGGCCGCGATTTCCGGGCGCTTCGCCGGCCTGGTGCGGCAGGGGCTGGAACCCCATGCCTGCGCCAACACCATGCAAGGCATGGATATTTCGCTCCCCGACCTGCTCGCCGGGTTTCATGCCGCCGACAAGGGCGGCGTCGTCAAACTCGCCGAACTGCAAGGCCAGGGTTACGCCTATCTGCATCCGTAGAGCGGTTTGTTGGGCGCAAATTCCCGAGGGAAAGCGCTACTCGCTTTGCCGGGAAACCGCTCCACACGTTTCCTTGAATTGCTCAAAGGCTTGAACACCGGGGTGGCAAGGGCCTACGAAGGACAGGCAGACCTCCCGGAGGAAGAACCGTGCCAGCCACCACACTCAGCATACCCGATCTTGCCGGCAAGGCAGTGCTGGTCACCGGTGCGTCGACCGGCATCGGAGCGGCGCTCGCGCTGGCCTATGCAGCGCAGAAATGCAAGGTGGCGCTGCACTACAATTCGAGTCAAGACGCCGCCGAGAAGCTCGGCCTGACGATTGCCGACAAGGGCGGCGAGGTGTTTCTCGTTCAGGGCGATTTTTCCGTTGCCGCCGATGTCGAGCGCGTCGTCGAAGACAGCGCGCAATATTTCGGCCGCCTCGACGGGCTGGTCAACAATGCCGGCGGCATGCTTGGCCGCATCCCTTATGCCGAGCAGACCGAGGCGCATTACGACGCTGTGATGGACCTCAATGCGCGCTCGGTGCTGACTGCTTCGCGCAAGGCGATCCCGTGGCTGAAGAAACAGGGCGGCTTCATCGTCAACACCTCCTCGATCGCCGCGCGCAACGGCGCCGGCGGCGGCGCCGGGCTTTACGGCTCGGCCAAGGCCTTCGTCTCCAATGTGACGCGCGGCATGGCCAAGGAACTGATCGGCTTCGGCATCCGCGTCAACGCGGTAGCGCCCGGAACCATTCTCACCCCGTTCCACGAGCGCTATTCGACCGACGAGCAGATGAAGGGCATGGTCGCCACCATTCCGCAGGGACGCGCCGGCACGGCGCAGGATTGCGTCGGCGCCTATCTGTTCCTCTCTTCGGACCTTCTCAGCGGCTACATCACCGGCCAGGTGATCGAGGTGAATGGCGGCCAGTTGATGCCTTGAACGGCTACCGGCATACTGGCGGTCTGCATGTTCTTGTCGAAAACCTCAAAGGGAGACAACGGAATGTACGGACTGATCGGCAAGATGCGGGCGGCGCGCGGCCAGCGCGACGCGGTCATGGACCTTCTGCGCGACAGTACAGGCGCCCTGCCAGGCTGCCTGAGCTATATCATCGCCCGCGACCCCGCCGATGCCGACGCGATCTGGGTCACCGAAGTGTGGACCGACGCCGAAAGTCACAAGGCCTCGCTGCAGCTTCCCGAAGTCCAGGCGGCGATCGCCAAGGCGCGGCCATTCATCGCCGGCTTCGAATTCCAGGTCGAGACCCATCCCGTCGGCGGCTTCGGGCTGGCTGACGGCAAGACGGGGTGATCCGCCCACGGCTTGATGCCGAGGCGAGGTTCGCACTCCAGGGTGCAATATCGACAGGTGAACAATCTCGACCCCGGGTTTTGCCAGTCATCGCGCTCCACTTGTAATTCTCTGAAAATGGACTAAGCTCTGTGGACTAAGTCCACTTGGAGAAACCTGCGATGCAGACCGTGAACATCCACAATGCGAAGACCAATCTTTCACGTCTCGTTGACCGAGCTGCCAAAGGTGAGCCGTTCATCATCGCCAAGGCGGGCAAACCATTGGTGAAAGTCGTGCCTATCGATCAGCCGGCCTCGTCGCAGGCGCGAAGGGTCGGTTTTATGGCCGGCCAGTTTTCCGTTCCCGACGATTTCGACCGCATGGGTGGCGAGGAGATTGAGCAACTGTTCGGTGTCAACACTTGAAACTGCTACTCGACACCCATTTGCTGCTGTGGGCGGCTGGCGAACCGGATCGGCTAACACCTGCGGCTCTCGCCGAGATTGAGGACCCCGAGAACGAATTGCTGTTCAGTCCCGCCAGCCTTTGGGAGATCGCAATCAAACGAGGACTGGGACGGGATGATTTCCAGGTCGATCCCCGTTTGCTCCGGCGAGGCCTATTCGACAATGGCTATCACGACTTGCCGATCACCAGTGAACATGCCCTCGCCATCGACGGACTTCCGGCGATCCACAAGGATCCCTTCGATCGAATCCTGGTCGCCCAGGCAACCATTGAGGGGATTACCTTGCTGACGATGGACGATCTTGTCGCCCGTTATCCCGGTCCTATCCGAAAGCTCTGACACCTTGGTAAACTGCGTGACTCGCGCGCCACACAGCTTCCTTTTTCGGCAAAGCGGGGGTTCGCATCGTCCCGCTTCAAGTCTAAGACCGAAACATGGATTCCTCGGCCGAGCAGCCATCCCCGGACCTGCCCACACTCGAGCGCATGGCGCGGATGCGCAAGCTCTGGCAGTGGCTTGCCCTGCTGGTTGTTTCCCTGCTGTTTGCCGGCGCGCTGGAACTC
>NZ_RZQI01000628.1:0-3558 GCF_003998335.1 Mesorhizobium sp. M7A.F.Ca.CA.002.05.1.1
GAGATGATCGTGGTGATGCCGGGATCGTCGCGCATCTGGTCGAGCGTCAGCCCGCGCGAAATCGCCATCATCTCGATGCCGTCAAGCGCCCTGCCCCGGCCGATAGCCGAGACATGGAAACTCTTATCGGTCAGCGTCAGATTGGTGAAGTAGGTGTCGAGATGGCGGGAGTTTGCCGGCAGCTCCACCGGTGCGCAGACCTGGTTGCCGAGCATGTGGATGCAGTTGAAATGCTGCGCCAACCGGGTCAGATCCGAATAGTCGCGCAAATTGCCGGCACGGCGGCCGCGCTCCATATCGTGCACATTCGGCGGCCCGGCAACGAGCGTGAAATTGATGGTGTTGCCGCCCAGATGAACCGCGTTGGCCGGATTGCGCGGCGTCAACACATAGCTGGACTGCGTGGTCTTCAACACGTCTTCGATCAGGCCGCGATCGATGCGGACATTCGCTGAGGCATGATCGACTTCGGCGCCAGCCTTCTCGAACAGCGACAGCGCCCGCGGGCTCATCACCTCGATGCCGAAATTCTCCAATATGTGCATCGACGCCTGATGGATCTGCTCGATCTGGTCGGGCGACAGCATAGCCATTGGCGGATAGGGATTCGTCACCCGCCTGAGCGGCAGTTGCGGGATGGCCGACGGGCCCCTGTTGCTGGTGCGCTCGGCGCCGCGTTTGCGTCTTGGTTCGTTCATGCCCGGCATCAAAGCCCCGGCAAACCGGGCAAGCTGTCGGAAATACGCCGTTTGCGGGCGTGATTTTAGCCACGGCGGCATTTCTGTAATATCTATTTAGAGAAAGCGACGAAATACGTCGGATTACTGACACAAAATCCCCCAAGCGACTGCTCCGACGAAGCGTTAACGAGCGCTGCAAGATTCCCTTTATGATTTCGGCCTATTGCTCTGCCAATGCGTAGCTCGAGTTTTAGTAAAATTGGTGCGGTTTGCGTGCTGCTGGCGCTTTCGGCCTGCGCCACGCCGCCCAGCCACATCAACAATGTCTGTGCCGTCTTCGACCAGAATGACGGCTGGTTCGACAACTGGCAGTCGGCCGCCGAGCGCACACAGCAGAAATACGGCATCCCCGTTCCCGTGCTGATGGCGACGGTCCGCAAGGAATCCGGTTTCAAGAGCAATGCACGGCCGCCACGCACCAAGCTGCTCGGCTTCATTCCGTGGAAGCATGTCTCGTCGGCCACCGGCTTCTCGCAGGCGCTGGACGGCACCTGGTCGCAATATCAGCGCGAGACCGGCAACTGGGCGGCCCGGCGGACGAAATTCGCCGACGCCGTCGACTTTGTCGGCTGGTATCATTCCAAGACCGCAGACACGTATGGCGTTGCCCGCAACGACACCTACAACCTCTATCTCGCCTACTATCTCGGCTGGACCGCCTATGGCCGCGGCAACCGGGGCGATGCCGGCGTCCAGGGCTATGCCCGGGCCACCGACAAGATGGCGCGGGACTATGCGCAGCAACTGAGCGAGTGCGGGAACTGAACTAATTCCGGGCATGAGCATTTCAACCACCCGCTGATGGACGGCATGCCTTGCCGACTAGCGGCAAACGCTCATCGCTTCGTCATCCACGGGCGGAGCAAGGAGCGCAGCGACGCAGCGCAGACCCCTGGAGCTGCTCCGCAGCCCAAGGGATCCATGCCGCGACTTCAAATCGCCGCCGCGGGCAGAAATTGTGCTCCGCTGCGCCCTCGGCTGAGGTCGCGGCATGGATCCCAGGGTCTCCGCGACGGAGCTTCGCTCCTGCTACGCCCTAGGATGACGAAGTTTGGGGAGGCTCCAGCCAATCCCGAATGCCAGCGATGGTCCACCGAGGGAAGACATCTTGCTGCCGACAGATCCCCAACCCTGCCAGATCCTCTGTTCCAGCGCGGCTAGTCGCGAAGCGCATTGACCGTTTCGAGATCGACCATCGGCCCGCCGGGCCGCGACGAAAGCAAGGGAATGCCGTTGCGCTCCCCGCCCGCCTGCGGCGGACGCAGCGAACGGCGAACCAGATCGGAAATGACTTCGCCCACACTGCGATCCTGCTGCCGCGCCATAGCTTTGGCGGCAAGAAGGACATCGTCATCGATTGCAAGTGTCGTTCTCACAATTCGCCCTCCCTCCAAGCATCAAACATCACATGGCGCAGCAAATGAAATTGCGTGATGCAGGTCAGTTCGGTTTCCTGGGCTTGCCCGGCTTTGGAGAACGGCCGGTTTCCGAAACCTCGTCGCGGACCTCGTGACGGCGGGCTTTCGAAACGGCTTCGGCCTCCTCGGCAGCCTGCCCCACCGCATCGGCTGCCGCGCTGCCCGTCTTGCCGCGCGGACGCTTCGGCGGCGTGCCGGCAAAACCGGGGCCGTCGCCGTGCGGCGCGTCATCCGGCACGCCTTCGTGCGCGGCGTGTTCCTTGTCGAACTTGATCACCGGCTCCATCTTGGCCAGCACGTCGTCGGAGAGCCAGCACAGGCTCATATGGCCGCCGCCGAGATGCTTGACCGGGGGCACCTTGGTCTCGCACAGATTGTCCGGCACCAGCTTCTTGTAGCCGCAGCGGGTCTGGAACGGGCAGCCGGACGGCGGATTCATCGCCGACGGGATGTCGCCTTCCAGCACGATGTGCCGCTTGACCACGCTGGTGTCGGCGATCGGAATCGCCGACAGCAGCGCCTCTGTATAGGGGTGATAGGGCGGCGCGAAGATCTGGTCGGTCGTGCCTTGCTCGACGATATAGCCGAGATACATGACGACGACGCGGTCGGCGATGTAGCGCACGACGGACAGATCATGGCTGATGAACAGCATCGTCGTCTTGTTCTTGCGCTGGATGTCCATCAGCAATTCGGTCACCGCCGCCTGCACCGACACGTCGAGCGCCGAGACCGGCTCGTCGGCCACCACCACCTTGGCGTCGCCGGCAAAGGCGCGCGCCACGCCGATGCGCTGCTTCTGGCCGCCCGAAAGCTGGCGCGGCTTGCGGGTCTCGAACGCCCTGGGCAGCTTCACCAGGTCGAGCAGTTCCAGCATGCGCTTGCGGCGATCGGCAACCGTCTTGCCGACATTGAACTTCTCCAGCGTGCGGATGATCTGCGAACCGACCGAATGGCTGGGATTGAGCGTGTCGAACGGGTTCTGGAACACCATCTGGATCGACGACACCGTGTCAACGCTCCGTTTCTCGATGCCCGTCGACTGGATTTCCGTGTTGCCCAGCGTCACCGTGCCGGCACTTGCCGTCTCCAGCCCGAGCAGCACCTTGGCCAGCGTCGACTTTCCGCAGCCGGATTCGCCGACGATGGCGACCGTCTCGGATTCGCGCGCCATGAACGAGATCGTCTCATTGGCCTTGACGACGCGGCCCTCGCTCGAGCCGAACACCTCGCTGCCGCCGACCCTGTAGTATTTTCTGAGATCCTCGATCTTGAGCACCGGCGCGCCGGGCACGACGCGCTCATTGACCTTCTTGGCGCCGGGCGGCAGCGCTTCCCAGTCGATCTCGTTGAAACGCACACAGCGCGAGAAATGGCCTTCGTGACCCGCGACCTCGATC
>NZ_RZQI01000629.1:0-3558 GCF_003998335.1 Mesorhizobium sp. M7A.F.Ca.CA.002.05.1.1
GATGGGTGGGCGTGGGTGAGGCTGAAAGCGCCTTTTGCGGCCCGGCGTCGGTGGCTATGGCGTTGATCACATTGAGGGCTGCCTGGCTGATGGGACTCTGCGGCGGTGCGGGGAAGCTCCGTTCCGACACCACGTCGATGCGCGCAGTGGGCAGGGACTGTTTTCCCGCTTCGGGACGCATCGAGGACTGGACATCCTCGATGCTCTTCATCGCATTCGCGGCGTGCTTCGACCGCACGCCGGGCACATCGGCAGCCGGCGCGTCCGGCAGCTTCTGGGCCGCCGCCGCGGCGTCGCGTTTTGTCGCGCTGGAGGCAGCGCTCGGTGACTGACCGTCAAGCGCCGTCAAAGGTCCGTCGACGATCGACGCCTGCTCCGGCTTCGACATGGTTTCGAGTGCTTCGCGTCCGCCCGCGGCTTTTGGCCGGTAGGTCTTTGGCAGTGAAGCCTGCCCATCGAGCGCCGGGTCCGACGGATTCTCGCCGGTGGTCGTATTGCCCCCGGCTGCCTTGGCCGTTGTCGAGAAATGCCACAGGTCATGAAACGCGATCAGCAGCGGCAGGTCGTCCTGAAGCGGCTCGGCGTCCGGCGCCGTCTCTTCAGCGTCGGCCTTCGCGTTTGCTTCCAAATCGTCCTTGCCGGTTTTCACGTTTGCCACTTTGGCCGAGATGGTCCTTGCGGGCTCGGCCGATGCTGGTTCGGCCTTGGCGTCATGCCCGGCAAGGCCGGCCGCGAGCTTGCTCCAGCACTGGTCGCGCGATCCCGCCTCTGTCGACGGCTGCCGTTCCGGGCGGGCAGCACCGGCATCGTCGCGCAGCATCTTGCCGAAGCCGGCGTCATCGTTCCTGCCGTTCGCGGCCGGCTGCTCCGACGTCGCGCGCGTGGAGGCAAATCCTGGCAAGGCCGAGCCGAGGCTGGTGGTCATTTGGGGGCGGCTCCAAGCATCTGGTCGATCAGGTCGAGCTGTCGACGTGTTCTGGTCATGGCGGCGTCGGTCGGATCGGCGGGCTCTGGGCCGGCTGCGGGTGACGGTGCCGACGCCGGCATGACAGTCGCAGGGTCGGGGGATGCCGCTGCTGCCGTGTCCGGCGCATTGGCGGCTGGTCCGCTGGAGGCCGCGGTGACGGCGGGTTGCTCCGAGATGGCGCCTTCGACCGGTGGCAGGCCACTGTCATCGGCGCCTTGCGCCGTGGCGATCTCGGGCACCGGCTGCGCGGCGGCGGCAGGAACTGGGGCAGGCTTTTCCGCCGGAAGGGCGGTGGGCGGCGCGACGACCTCGCCGGCAATGGCCTGCGCGGCGTCGAGCAAAGCGCGGTCGCCCTCCGACAGCCGGCTGCGGTCGATCTTGCCGAGCTTGGCACGAACGTCCTCGATTGTCCCCGAGGTGACGGTGGAAAGGCTGGCATAGAGCAGGGCGCGTGGATCGTCCTGATTGGTGTTGCCGTCGCGGCCCTGTTCCGCCCGCGCCGAAGCGAAGGCCGACAAGTCGTTCAGGCCGTCTATCGCGGCCCGGCGGGCGATGCGCAGATAGATCACCTTCTCGCGCTCGGGATCCATCATCGAGGTGATGTCGCCCAGCTTGTCCTGGCTGATCGACATGTGCAGCGCGATGACGCCGGAGACGAAGGAGTCGGCGAACTGGCTGGCATAGGGCGAATAGAGGTAGCGCTCGACATATTGGGTGGAAGCAAGGGCGAAGCGTGCCGCGTCGCCTTGCGCGACTGCAAGGCCGACCGAACGGCGAAGTGCCGCTTCCTCGACCAGCGTGCCGGGGCTGAGCAATCTTGCCTCGTCGAGCAGACGGAGTGCGGTCGCCGGCTGATCACCGGCAAGCAGTGAGCCTTTGACCAAAGCGAGGAAGGCGCCGAGATCCGGAGGCAGCGCCATGGGATCGATCGGCCGCAAGGCTTCGATAGCCTCGCCGGGCCGGCCGTTGAGGTAATCAATCACGCCTTTGGCGATGGCAAGGCTTTGCGGATCCGTCGTAGCGCGCGACGTGGCCGCTTCGACGGTCACCGGGTTGCCGCCGCTCATGCCGTAGACAAGCAGGGCTCGAAAGTTCTTGGGATCCTTGTAGTCCTCGGCATTCGCCGCCCGCAGGCGCGCATCCGCCATCTCCAGCAGCTTGGCTTGCATCGGCAAGGCGGCATGATCGCCGGCGGCTATGCGGTCCTGGATGAGTTGCAGCGAGCGCACCAGCTGATACGGCTGCAGCGCGCCCTGGGCGAAACCGGCCGACGGGTGTCCGCCGGCCAGCAGCAACAAACCAATCAACCGGCGGGTGACGGCCGCTCGCTTCATCCGCCGGTCGCCATCAGGATCTCGATGCGACGGTTCGCGGCCGCCAATGGATCGGCTGCTATTTTCGGCTGGCGGTCGGCGAAGCCGGCGACCTCGGTGATGCGGCGTTCGTCGACGCCGCCGCGCACGAGCATGTAGTAGGCGGAATGCGCGCGCGCCGTCGACAGCCGCCAATTGTCGTAGCTGTCGCCGCGGAACGGCCGGGCATCGGTGTGGCCGTTGATGCTGATGGTGCCCTTCTGGCTGTTGACGATGCGGCCGATCTTCTCCATCGCCAGCACCAGTTCGCGTCTCGGCAATGCCGAGCCGACCTCGAACATGCCGAAGTCGAGCTGATCGGTGATCGAGATGACGATCCCCTTGTCGGTGGCTTCGACCGAGACGCCGTCGTGCAGCTTGTCGCCGGGCTTGAAGGCATCGGCCAGCTGCCGCTTGACGTCGGCAGCTGCCTTGACGGCAGCCGCGGTTGGCGCCTTTTCGCCGATGTCGGGCTTGGCGGCCTTTTGCGCCTCAGGCTCTGCCTTGGCTGCGTCGGCGACCGTGGTGCCGTCCGGTTTGGTCTCGCCGGCCATTGCCGTGGCAGGGTTCGCGGCCTGCTTGCCGGTCGCGTCCTTGGCCAGCGGCTCAAGCGGTGCGGCCGCGACAGGCGGCACGGCTTTGACTTTGAGCACTTTCGTTTCGGCGGTCTTGTCGCCGGGCTTGGCCGGATCGCCCTCGATCTTCGTGCGCTCGGCGCTGGCTTCGGCGCCGGGCGCCGCTACCTGCTGCGACCAGAAATCCGGCTCGAAGGGATCGCGGTAGGAGGCGCCACCGGAGGCGCCGGTAGCCGGGCCGGCAGCCTGCACGCCGCCGTCGCCTTTCTGGCTGACATTCTGCATGACGCCGGTATCCGCGGCGATTTCCGAAAGCACCGCGTAGGGGTCGGCGAAGAGATGATCGTCGGAGCGTTCCGCCTGCTGCGGCTCCTGCTTGTCCTGCTTGCGGTCCGACGCGCCCGCGCCGGCATTGCCGTTCTGTCCGGCTTTGCTGGTCGCCTCTTGCGGATCGTCTGCCGTCAGCCCCATGGCGCGCGGTCCGTCGCCGAGATCCTCCAGGCCCTTGCGGCTCGAATTGCGGTCGACCAGCTTGACCGGGTTGAAGTAGCTGGCGACGGCTGCCTTGGTCTGCTCGTTGGCGGCGTTGCTCAGCCACATGACCAGGGAGAAGCACATCATGGCCGTCATGAAGTCGGCGAAGGCGATCTTCCAGACGCCGCCA
>NZ_RZQI01000630.1:0-3553 GCF_003998335.1 Mesorhizobium sp. M7A.F.Ca.CA.002.05.1.1
CTCCGGCACGCTGCTGATCGCCGATGAAGTGATGACCGGCTGGGGGCGCACCGGAACCATGTTTGCCTGCGAACAGGCGTCCGTCTCGCCGGACATCTTGTGCACGTCGAAAGGTCTGACCGGTGGTACCATCCCGCTGGCCGCCACGATCGCCACCGATGCCATCTTCCACGCTCACTTTTCGGAGGATCGCAAGAAGACGTTTTTCCATTCGAGCTCCTACACCGCCAATCCGATCGCCTGCGCGGCAGCACTTGCCAATGTCGAGATCTGGCGTGACGAGCCGGTGGCCGAGCGGATCGCGGTCTTGAGCGCGAGGCAGGCCGCCGGGCTGCAACGCTTCCGGGGCAATCCATATTTCACCGACTGCCGGACAACCGGCACCATCGCGGCACTCGACCTACGCACCGGCTCAGCCGGTTATCTGGCCGAGATCGGGCCAAAACTGCGCGCTTTTTTCCTTGAGCGCGGCCTGTTGGTGCGCCCGCTCGGCAATGTCCTCTATCTTCTGCCGCCCTATTGCATCACCAGCGACGAATTGGACGGGCTCTATGACGCGATAGAGGAGGCCGGCGAACGCTTCGGCTCGCGGCCATGAACCTATCGTCGCGCGTTCTCGGCTTCGGCCATCATGCGCCGACGCGCAAGGTCGAGAACCCGGAAATCGAAGACCGGCTCGGGCTTGAGCCCGGCTGGATCGAGCGGCGCACCGGAATTCGCTCGCGCTTCTGGGCAACAGACGAAGACACGCTGTCGGGCCTTGCCGCCTCTGCCGGCGACATGGCGCTGACCAATGCCGGTATCGACCGCGGCGACGTCGGTCTACTCTTGCTCGCCACGTCGACGCCCGATCACCTTCTGCCGCCAAGCGCGCCGCTGGTCGCACATCGGCTGGGGCTAGGCCGCGCCGGAGCGATCGACCTGACCGGCGCCTGCGCCGGCTTCATCTATGCGCTGATGTTCGCCGACGGGTTCACCCGCCTGCACGGCAAAGCGAGCCTTGTCATCGCCGCCAACATCCTCAGCCACCGCATCAATTTGGCCGAGCGCGCCAGCGCCGTGCTGTTTGCCGATGCCGCCGGCGCCATGGTGATCAGTCCTTGCGATGACCCGGATCGAGGCATTCTCGGCGCTTCGGTGGATTCCGACGGCTCGCGCTACGGGCTAATCCAGATTCCCGCCGGGGGAAGCAACACTCCGTTCCATGCCGACCTCGACCTCGCGCAGACACGGATGACGATCACTGACGGCCGTGAAGTATTCAGCAAGGCCGTGGAGATGATGACCGCCTGCTCGAGAGATGCGCTCACTGCTGCCCGACTGAGGCCGCAAGACCTCGATCGTTTCGTGCCGCATCAGGCCAATGCGCGCATTTTCGACGCGGTCGGCAGGAACCTCGGCATCGCTGATCACTCGATCGTCAAGACGATCGCCGAATATGGCAACTCTTCCGCCGCGACGATCCCGCTCTCATTGTCGCTGGCCCATCGGGCGCAGCCGTTTCGGCCTGGCGAGAAAGTCCTCTTGGCGGCAGCGGGTGCGGGTCTCAGCGGCGGCGCGCTTGTGGTGGGAATTTAGCAAAGCAATGCTTGCGCACAGGACTGCTCATGAATGAGACTATGAGAATGGCTCAATACGCAAATAGTCGCCGGCAAGCTCCATAGAGCTGGGGTCCGTGCGGTGCTCCGCGATGTCTAAGTATCGACCCGCTTGCTCAAATCGCAGCGCTCATCGAAGGCCAGCAATACCTCATGCAGAGCGAAAATCCCCAACCGCCCGTTTCAAAGACGCTCGCCCCATTTCGAAACAAGGTGTTTCGCTCAATTTGGGCGGCCACCCAGATTTCCAGCCTCGGTTGGCTAGTGCAAACGGTCGCCATCAGTTGGCTTATGGCAACGATTTCAGCGTCCGACCTCATGGTGGCACTCGTCCAGGCCGCATCCACATTGCCGGTGTTCTTCCTCTCAGTTTTCGCCGGAGCCATTGCCGACAACTTCAGCCGCCGGTGGGTGATGTTTGCGGGACACTGCCTGATAGCATCGGCGTCGACGACGCTGATGATTTCTGTGGGTCTGGGATTTGTCAGTCCTTGGCTGATTCTCGGGTTAGGTTTCCTGGCCGGCTGCGGCTTTGCCTTGAATGATCCGGCTTGGCACGCTTCGGTCGGCGATATCCTTCACAAACGCGACATTCCGGCCGCAGTGACGCTTATGTCCGTCGGATACAACATTGTGCGCAGCGTTGGTCCAGCCTTGGGGGGCGTGATCCTGGCCGTCTTTGGGCCGCTGGCCGCTTTCGCCTTGGCTGCGGTGAGTGATCTGGCGCCCATAAGCGCGATATGGCGCACCAAATGGGAGGTCCGCTCTTCGCCTCTCCCTCGTGAGAGAATGACGACGGCAATTCATGACGGAGTGCGCTTTACGGCGATGTCTTTGGAGATCAGGGCAGCGACCGCCCGAGCCGCTCTTTTCGGGTTGGCAAGCATCTCCATTCTGGCGTTGCTCCCCCTCGTCGTCCGGGATCAGTTGAAGAGTGGGCCAATTGTCTACGGTATCTTATTGGCCGGCTTCGGCATGGGTGCTTTCATCGCGGGTATGGGCAACGGCTTCTTGAGGAAGGTCACGTCTCAAAACAGGCTGGTGGCCTTCGCCTCTGTGGCTTGTGCAGTCTGTTGCCTCTCCCTTGCCCTTACATCGTCGCTTCCTGTGGCGGCCATTTCGCTGGCGCTCGGCGGAGCGGGTTGGCTTATCACCTGGACGGGCATTGACGTGTCGGTGCAGTTGGCAAGCCCAAGGTGGGTTGTAGGCCGCACGCTCTCCATTTACTACGCCTTGAGCGCAGGCGGTATGGCTGCTGGCAGCTGGATCTGGGGTTCTGTCGCGCAAAACTATTCCTTGACCTCAGCATTGGAGGGCGCCGCAGGCGCTCTGTTGCTGGTTGCAGCAGCGGGGATCGTGTTGCCGGTCCGTCCCTGGGAAGAAACCGATCAAGAAAGTTCAGTTTTTCATCCGCCGGACGTGGCTCTCGATCTGAAACCCAGAAGTGGCCCTATCGTGGCCAAGGTCGAGTATTTGATATCGGAGGAAAATATCGAGGCCTTTCTGGGCTCCATGCGCACGCGGCGACACGTCCAGAGCCGTGCCGGTGCACGAAACTGGACGCTCCAGCGAAATCTGCAAACACCGTCACTTTGGACGGAGACATTCCGCACCCCCACCTGGATGGACTTTCTCCGCCTAAATCATCGACTCACCGCAGCAGATAAGGAAGTCGCCCAGCATCTCCTGTCACTGCATGAAGGAGAGGTGCCTCCGCAGACAGTGCTTTCGATTGAACGGACGACCGAGGCAATTCGTACCCGTACCTCGACAATCTTTTCTCGTCCTCCAAGATGACGCCATCAAGCTGCTGTCCAGGGACAGGGTGGATCACCGGTGCTTTGCAGAGCACAGCCTCACACCGAGAGCAGCGTGCTCCGGGTTGTGCGCTTTCGCGCGCACCCAGGCGAGATGATGGTGAACGCGGCGTCAAGTGGAAGTCCCCTGCATACGCT
>NZ_RZQI01000062.1:0-12690 GCF_003998335.1 Mesorhizobium sp. M7A.F.Ca.CA.002.05.1.1
CGATGTGCGCATCGTCCTGTTCACCGACCAATGGCTGTCGCCGATATCAGACCTCGCCGAAGTCACCATCGTCAGCCCGCTCGAAGTCGCCTCGCCCTATGACACGCTGGCGCCGGCAATCGCCCAGATGGAGGCGCTGGTCGCCCATATCGTTTCGACGCTGGGCGACGACGCGCGCGCCCGCATTGAGCGGCTCGAAAGGGTGCGACATGCCAATGCCGTGACACTCGACAGCGACCCGCAAGAGAACGGCGCGCGCAAGATACCCGGACCCCGCAAGACGCCGGGACCCAAATCAGCAAAGCAGGACGACAAAGCATGACCCAGGCCCTACCCAAACGAGACGAAGCCTTCCGTGCCGGCGAAACGGCCCTGCTGCTCGTCGACATGCAGCGCATCTGGCTGGAGCCGGGCGCAGATCCGTCGCATCCGGAGCGTGGGCCCGATCACTATTTCTACCGGCAGACATCGTCACAGACGATCCCCAACCAGGAGCGCCTGCTGGCCGCTGCGCGGGCCAATGGCGTCGAGGTGCTGCACACCATCATCCAGAGCCTGACCGAAGACGGCCGTGACCGCTCGCTCGACCACAAGCTGACGCCGATCCATGTCGCGCCCAGCCTCCCGGAGGGTCTGCCGGTGCCGGCGCTGGCGCCGGTCGGCGACGAGATCATGCTGCCGAAGACGTCGTCCGGCATCTTCAACTCGACCAATGTCGACTATCTCCTCAAGAACCTCGGCATCCGCTATCTCGTCGTGGTCGGCGTGCTGACCGATCAATGCGTCGACATGACGGTGCGCGACGGCGCCGACCGCGGCTATCTTGTCACCTGCGTATCGGATGCCTGCGCCACCATTACGCAGGAACGCCACGACATCGCGCTCAAGGCCTTCGGCGGCTACTGCTGGGTGGCCGATACCGACACGGTCGTCGGCCGCTTCAACGCTTTGGGAAAACCGGCATGACATCGACTGTCGAGCCTCTGGTTGCCGTCGTCACCACGGATCTCTCCGCCGTCACGCGGGGCCGCTTCGTTGCCGAAGGCAAGTTGCAGAAGACCGCCACGACCGGCGTCGGTTGGCTGCAGGCCAATCTGTCGCTGACGCCGTTCAACTCGATCGTCGATCCCAACCCCTGGGGCTCGTCGGGCGACCTGCGGCTTATCCCCGATCTCAAGGCGCGCTTTCGCACGACACGTACCGGATCGGCGACGCCGTTCGACATGGTCGCCGGCGACATCGTCGAGCTCGATGGCAGCCCATGGCTCGGCTGCACCCGCACGATGCTCAAAGAGGCGCTGGCCGATTTGAAAGCCGCAACCGGCCTGTCGGTCATCGCCGCCTTCGAGCATGAATTCAATGTCGCCGACGGCGGCTTCGCGCCGGCGCATTCGATGTCTTTCGCCGCATTGCGCCGCACGGACCCCTTCGCGCCCAACCTGATGGCGGCGCTCGAGGAAGCCGGAGACGCTCCCGAGGTGGTCATCGCCGAATTCGGCGACGAGCAGTTCGAGGTGACGCACGAGCCGGCGGACGCGCTGACGGCGGCGGACCGCGCCGTCGCCATCCGCGAAATCACGCGCGAATTGGCGCGCAATGCCGGCTGGCGTGCGAGCTTCGCGCCCAAAACCGCGCCAACTGC
The DNA here is from genome assembly GCF_003998335.1 of Mesorhizobium sp. M7A.F.Ca.CA.002.05.1.1. NCBI lineage: Bacteria > Pseudomonadati > Pseudomonadota > Alphaproteobacteria > Hyphomicrobiales > Phyllobacteriaceae > Mesorhizobium > Mesorhizobium sp. M7A.F.Ca.CA.002.05.1.1. The sequence continues at coordinate 1,643 of NZ_RZQI01000062.1, forward strand.
CGTCGGCAACGGCGTCCACATCCATTTCAGCTTTGTCGACGAGGCCGGCAAGCCGGTGACATACGATCCAACGCAGCCCGGAGGTCTTTCCGCCAAAGCCGGCGCCTTCTGTGCCGGCGTGCTGCGCCATCTGCCTGGAATGACCGCGATGACGGCGTCGAGCGTGTCGTCCTTCTACCGGCTGAAGCCGCACAGCTGGAGTTCGTCCTATACCTGGCTCGCCGACCGCGACCGCGAGGCGTCGCTGCGCATCTGCCCGACTGTGACGATCGGCGGACGCGATCCGGCGCGGCAATACAACATCGAATACCGGGCCGCTGACGCCACCGGCAATCCCTATCTGTCGCTGGCGGCGATCATCCGCGCCGGGCTGGAAGGGCTGAAGGCGGGCCTGCCGTCGCCGCCTTTGGTCACCGGCGACCCGACACTGATGAGCGAGGCTGAGCGGGCGAGTCTCGGTCTGGTGCGCCTGCCCGAAACCCTGCCCGTGGCACTGGACGCGTTGCTGGCCGACGGCATCGTGACGGGATGGTTCGCGCCTGTCTTCATCGAAACCTTCGTCGGCCTCAAGCGACATGAGTCCGAGCGTCTTGCCGGTCTCGATCCGGCCTCCATCTGCGATCTCTACCGGACGCTCTATTGATGACCGCGCAGGCCAGAAAAGATTGGCCCGAGGCCGTCGAGGTCCTCAACGAGCACGGCCGCTCCGATATCGTGCTGTTGTGTGAGCATGCGTCCAACCACATGCCGGCCGAGTATCGGCAGCTCGGCCTCGATGCCAGCCATCTGCAGCGCCACATCGCCTGGGATATCGGCGCCGCCGAAGTGACCCGCCTGCTGTCGTCGAAGCTCGATGCACCGGCCTTCCTCAGCGGTTACTCGCGGCTGCTGATCGACCTCAACCGGCCACTGGGCACGCCAGGCAGCATTCCGGTGCTGTCGGAAGACACCGACATTCCCGGCAATGTCGGCATCGATTCGGCGGAGCGGATCCGGCGCGCCGAGATCATCTTTTCGCCGTTTCATGACCGGGTGACTGCGTATCTTGACCGCCGGGCGCAAGCAGGCCGGCAGACCCGGATCGTGACGATCCATTCCTTCACGCCGGTCTTCCTCGGTGTCAGCAGACCCTGGCATGCCGGCGTGCTGCACGACCAAGCAAGAGATCTCGCAGAAACGATCCTTTCGGGCCTGCGCACCGACGCCGGGCTCAATGTCGCGGCCAACGTGCCCTATGTGATCAGCCGCGACGCCGATTACGCCGTGCCCATTCATGGCGATGATCGCGGCATCCCCGCCGTCCTCGTCGAGATCCGGCAGGACCTTTTGTCGACACGGTCCGGCATCGAGGAATGGGCGGACCGGCTGGCGGCGGCACTGCCGGCGCTCGAAACGGAATCCGTGTCGTGAGCAATCTCAGCCTGCGCGAACGTGATGCCGCGACCATCGCCCAGATCGGCAAGCTGCGTTTCTCCCCGCTCAGCGTCATCGGCGGCCGGGGCAACCGGCTGATCGAGGAAGGCGGCCGCTCCTTGCTCGACCTGTCGGGATCGGCCGGTCCGGCGGTGCTCGGCTACGGCCATCCGGCAATAGTCGAAGCGGTCGAGACGTCGATCCGCGACATGGCGGGCGCCAGCCTGCTGCTCTACCCGAACGAGCCCGCCGTATCGCTGGCGGAGCGGCTGCTGGCGATTACGCCCGGAGAAGGCGAACGACGCGTCTGGTTCGGCCATTCCGGGTCGGATGCCAATGACTGCGCGGTGCGCGTGCTGCAGGCAGCCACCGGCCGCTCGCGCTTCATCTCGTTCATCGGTTCCTATCACGGCAATCTCTCCGGCTCGATGGGCATCAGCGGCCATACCGCCATGACCCACACGCTGCCCCGGCCGGGCGTGCTTCTGCTGCCCTATCCCGATCCGTACCGCCCGAATTTCAGCAGCGAGGACGTGCTTGCCCTGCTCGACTACCAGTTCGAGACCACCTGCCCGCCGCATCAGGTCGCGGCGGTGTTCATTGAGCCGTTGATGTCGGATGGCGGGCTGATCGTGCCGCCGCCCGGCTTTCTCAAGGCATTGCAGGAGCGTTGCCGCAGGCACGGCATCAAGATTGTCGTCGACGAGGTCAAGGTCGGGCTCGCTCGCAGCGGCATGATGCACTGCTTCCAGCATGAAGGACTGACGCCGGACCTCGTCGTCTTCGGCAAAGGCATCGGCGGTGGCTTGCCGTTGTCGGCCGTGATCGGCCCTAAGGGGATCATGGACCATGCGCCGGCCTTCGCGCTGCAGACAACCGCAGGCAATCCGGTGGCGACATCGGCCGGCAACGCGGTGCTGAAGACGATCGAGACGGACGGCCTGGTCGAGCGCTCGGCGCGGATCGGCATGCTGTTTTCCGACGCATTGCGGGCGCTTGGCGACAGACACGAGATCATCGGCGACGTGCGCGGGCGCGGGCTTGCCATCGGCGTCGACCTGGTCAAGGACCGCACGACACGTGAGCCGGTTGCGGCGGCGACCACGGCCAAGATCATCTATCGCGGCTATGAGTTGGGTGCAGCCTTCACCTATGTCGGGTTGAGGGCCAATGTGCTGGAGTTCATGCCACCGCTGACGCTGACGGAAGACGAGATGACCGAGGGCGTCGCGATCGTCGACCAGGCAATCGCTGACGTGAATGCCGGCAAGGTCTCGGATGCGGACGTCGCCTCCTTCATGATGTGGTGAACAAAAAAGGCGCCGCGCCGGGCTGCGACAGCGATTGTCTCGGCAGCCCCGGCTCATCGTTGTGCAACAATTATTCCGCGATACGCACGATCAGCTTGCCGAAATTCCTGCCTTCGAGAAGGCCGAGAAAGGCCTGAGGCGCATTTTCGATGCCGTCCACGATATCTTCCCTGTAGCGGACGCGGCCGGACGCTATCCATTCGGCCATCTCGCGATAGAAGGCCGGGCGCTGGTCGACAAATTCGCGCTGGATAAAACCCCTTATCGTCAGGCTGCGGTGCAGCACTTGCTGCATCAATGTCGGCAACCGGTCGGTGCCGGCATCCGCGATGACGTTGTACTGCGCGATCAGCCCGCAGACCGGCACACGCGCAAATTCGTTCAGCAGCGGAAACACCGCGTCCCAGACAGGACCGCCGACATTTTCGAAATAGATGTCGATGCCGCCGGGGCAAGCTGCCTTCAACTGCTCTGCAAAATCGTCGGCCCGGTGATCGACGACCGCGTCAAAGCCGAGCTCTTCTCGCACGAAGGCGCACTTTTCGGCACCGCCGGCAATGCCGACGGCACGCGCACCCTTGATGCGCGCGATCTGGCCAACGGCCGACCCGACCGCGCCGCTGGCGGCCGCGACGACGACCGTCTCGCCAGGCTTCGGCTGCCCGATGGTGAGCAGACCGGCATAGGCCGTAAAGCCCGGCATGCCGAGCACGCCGAGCGCGGTTGTTATGGGTGCAGCCGCGGGATCGAGCTTGCGCAGCCCGACACCGTCGGACAGGGCGAAACTCTGCCATCCGGAGTGGGACAGGACGATATCGCCTTCAGCAAATTCCGGATGGCGAGAGATCATCACACGCGCGACGGTGCCGCCTTCCATCACACCGTCGACATCGACCGGCTTGGCATAGGATTTGGTGGCGTTCATACGACCGCGCATATAGGGATCGAGCGACAGATAAAGGATCTGCAACAGCAGTTCGCCCTCTCCCGGCTGGTCAAGGTCAACCGTCTCGATGCGGAAATGATCCGGCTTCGGCCGGCCTTGCGGTCGCGCCGCGAGCACGATGCGGGTGTTGGACTGGATTGACATGGAGACCTCTCCGCGAAGGATGTTCTACTAGAAAAACCGGTTGGGCGGCCGCTTCAAGCCGAGATTCTCGCGCAGTGTCGACCCCTCATATTGCCGCCTGAAGATGCCTCGCCGTTGCAATTCCGGTACCACTTTCTCGGCAAAATCATCCAGCCCTGCCGGCAGGTAGGGAAACATGATGTTGAACCCGTCAGAGCCCTCGGCAACCAGCCATTCCTCCATCTCGTCGGCGATTGTTTCAGGCGTGCCGACAAAAGCAAGGCCGGAATAGCCGCCCAGCCTTTGCGCAAGCTGCCTGACGGTCAGGTTCTCCTCGCGTGCCAGTTCGATGACGCGCTCGCGGCCACTCCTGCTCGCATTGGTCTCGGGGATTTCGGGCAAGGGCGCGTCCGGGTCAAATCCGGACGCATCGTGTCCGATCGCGATCGACAGCGAGGCGATGCCGCTCTCGTAGTAGACGAGGCTGTCGAGCTTCGCCCGCCTGGCCTGCGCGTCCTCGACGCTGTCGCCGACAACGACAAAGGCGCCAGGCAGGATCTTGATGTCGTCACGCGAGCGGCCGAGTTTCTCCGCACGGCCTTTGACGTCGGCAAAGAAACGCTGTCCCGCCGCGATATCCGCATGGGCGGCGAAAATGACCTCCGCTGTCTCCGCCGCCAGTTGGCGTCCAGCCTCCGACGCGCCGGCCTGGACGACGACCGGCCAACCCTGGATTGGCCGGGCGATGTTGAGCGGCCCACGCACCGAGAGATGTTCGCCCTTGTGGTCGAGCACATGCAGCCTGGCCGGATCGAAATAGAACCCGCTTTCGGCGTCGCGGATGAAGGCATCGTCGGCAAAGCTGTCCCACAGGCCGGTGACGACATCGTAGAATTCCCGCGCCCGCCGGTAGCGCTCATCATGCTCGACATGCTCGTCGAGGCCGAAGTTCAGCGCCGCGTCAGGGTTGGACGTGGTGACGATGTTCCAGCCGGCGCGTCCACCGCTGATATGGTCCAGCGAGGCGAAGCGGCGAGCAACATGATAGGGCGCGTCGAACGTCGTCGATGCGGTGGCGACCAGCCCGATATGGTCAGTGACGGCGGCGAGCGCCGACAGTAGCGTGAACGGCTCGAACGAGGTGACCGTGTGGCTGCGCCGCAAAGCCTCGATCGGCATGTTCAGAACGGCCAGATGGTCGGCCATGAAGAAGGCGTCGAACTTCGCCGCTTCCAGGGTCTGGGCGAAGCGCTTCAGATGCGCGAAATTGAAATTGGCGTCGGGATAGGCGCCCGGATAGCGCCAGGCGCCGGTGTGCAGGCTGACGGGGCGCATGAAGGCGCCGAGGCGCAGTTGTTTTCGTGTCATGAAAGATGTTCCGCCGATCGATACAGTCGAGCACAGTGCTCGAATCCTTCTCAGGATCGGACGGTCAGCCCAACTCGGGAAGGTATTCTGTTCCGCTGCGCCGGGCTTTTGCAGCATTTCAGTTTTGCGCCTGATACCCCAGGACAAAAAAGGCCGGGCTCGAATACGGCCCGGCCAAAAAGAAGGTCAAAACCTTCAGAGGGGAACACCGTTCGGCGAAATGGGAGGAAACCGCCGAACGATTTTACCTTTTTGAGCTTATTTCCAAGCCTTGGCGACGAATGGCATTCCAAAAAACATGCCAAACGGCAAAAATTCGTGCCAGGCGACCGTCACGAACCCACCGTTCCAGTCTCCAGAAGATCGGCATAGTGGCGGCGTGCCACGTCGGGATGGGAACGCAGCCGGCTTTTGAGCACATTGGTGCCGACATCGCGGAACAAGGGGTTGTCGGGATCGCTTGCCGGTCCGCGCGCCTGCGCCGCCAGTTCCTCGGAAAGGCCGAGAAGCGGGATGGTCGCATCGAGCCGCGCGCTGAAGAAGAAGGGAACGGAAATCCGCTCGACGCCGGCAGGCGGCGTCACGACGCGGTGCACGGTGGCCCGCAGATATCCATTCGATGCGAGTTCGAGCAGTTCGCCGATGTTGACGACCAGCGTTCCGGGCAGCGGATCCACATTCACCCAGCTTCCGTCATATTCGACCTGCAGCCCCTTGTTGTCGTCCTGCAGCAGCAGGGTCAGGAAGCCGCCATCCTTGTGCGCGCCGACGCCCTGGTCGCCTTCGGTCGCGTCACGGCCGGGATAACGAACGATCTTCATACGATGGTTGGGCGAGTCCCGGTAGATCGCGTCGAAGGCGTCCTCGGGCTGATCGAGCGATAGCGCGAAGGCTTTCAACAGCCGAATCGCCACCGCGGTCGCCTTGGCCTGCCATGCAAGCAGTGCCGGCTTGAGCTCCGGCAGTGCAGGCGGCCACTGGTTCGGCCCCTGCAGCCGTGTCCACGGTGCAATTCCAGGTCCCTGCGCTATGGGCTGGCGCTCGACGCCGATGTCGAGTTGCTCACGCCAGTCGGCCGCGCCCTTGGTCAGTTCGCCACCGGCGCGGGTATAGCCGCGGAACTGCTGGGATTTGACCATTTCGATCGCCAGCTTGTCGGCCTCCGGCAGCGCGAAGAACCGGCGCGAGGCGTCGATCACGTCGTCGATCTCCGAGGCCGAAATTCCGTGGCCGCTGAGGTAAAAGAAGCCGACGTCCCGAGCCGCCGTGCGCAGGTCCAGGAGAAAGGTACGATACTCGGAAGCACCTTGTTCGAGACGGCTCAGATCGAGCACCGGCACAATTCTGGGCATGCTCAGGTTCCTTCTTTTCTCTGCCTTGGCTTAGGAGAAATAGAAGCGACCACCGGCAAGAGCTTCGAGAATGAATGCATCTCAAAGTGACACGCAAGGCGTGCCGATCAAAGCAACAGGAAGTCCAATCTGGCCCGAATGGAAGAACGTCAGCGCTGCATATTGTGAACTGCCGGCAAATAATTTCCCGACACGTGCTTTACCCGCCATGCCTCTCGTAGGCCGCACTTTCCAGTGCGACATCGTATAAGTCACAGCGGAAGCGCAACCGCGCGTGATCGCCTGTAAATCCGCCAGCCGACCGGCCGGAGCGCATTCAAGCCAGCTCGAACCGCTCGATGGCGCGCATGATGCCACGCAGCTCGGCGAGGCCTTTCAGCCGGCCGATCAGCGAATAGCCAGGATTGAGCCTGGTCTTGCCGATATCGTCGGCGAGCAGATGGCCATGGTCGGGCCGCATAGGAATGCGCCAGTCGGCGCGGCCTTCCCGACGGCGGCGCGCCTCTTCCTGCATCAGAGCCAGGATAACATGCGCCATGTCGGTGCCGCCCTCGAGATGCTCGGCCTCGTGGAACGAGCCGTCATCCTCGATGGTGATGTTGCGCAGATGGGCGAAATGGATGCGGTCGGCGAACTCCTTGACCATGGCGACGATGTCGTTGTCGGCGCGCGTGCCATAGGAGCCGGTGCAGAACGTCAGGCCGTTGGCGGGGCTGTCGACGGCGTTGAGGATGAAACGCGCATCCTCGGCGGTCGAAACGATGCGCGGCAGGCCATAGAGCGAGAAGGGCGGGTCGTCGGGATGGATGCACATGCGCACCCCCTCCTCTTCGGCCACCGGAATGATCTCGCGCAGGAACCAGGCAAGGTTGTCGCGCAGCTCCTTCGGTCCGATCGCATCATAGTCCGCCAGGGCCTCGCGAAAACTGTCCCTGTCATAGCTGCGCTCGGTCGCAGGCAGGCCGGTGATCAGGTTGCGCTCGATCCTGTCGATCGCTTCGCTGCTCAATTCCTTCAGCCGCGCTTCCGCCTCGGCAATGCGGGCGGGGGTATAGCCGGCCTCGGCATTGACGCGCTTCAGCACAAACAAATCGTAGGCCGCGAAATCGATGGCGTCGAAACGCAACGCATAACCTGTCGTTGGCAGCCGATAGGCGAGATCCGTGCGCGTCCAGTCGACCACCGGCATGAAATTGTAGCAGACCGTCGCAATGCCGGCCTTGGCGAGCGCGCGAATTGAGTCACGATAGTAGCCGGCATAGCGCTCGCGTTCCGGCGCGCCGATCTTGAATGAATTGTGGACCGGAATGCTCTCGACCACCGACCATGTCAGGCCGGCGGCCTCGATGACACGCTTGCGCTCCAGAATGCTCTCGAGCGGCCAGGCGCGCCCGTCATAGATATCGTGCAAGGCGCTCACCACGCCGGTCGCACCGGCCTGCCTGACATGATCGAGCGTTACCGGGTCGTTCGGTCCATACCAGCGCCAGCACTGTTCCATAGCCGCTTCCTTCTGCGAGAGGATGGCAACCTATTGTTGGACCACAATGGGTGTCAAACTAGGAACGGTTTCGGACAGCGAATGAAGGAGTTTTCCCAATGAAGGATTTCGACGGCAAGGTGGCTTTGGTGACGGGCACGACCGGGATTGGCCTCGCAACCGCCAGACGCCTCGCTGCAGGGGGTGCTGCGATCGTCGCCTGCGGCATCGACCGCGCGGCCAATACTGCGCTGAAAGCGGAACTGGAAAGCTCCGCAGCCGGGGCGCTGGTCATAGACGCCGACGTCTCCGTGCCCGATCAGGTTCGCGACGCGGTCGCGGCCGGCGTGGAGCGGTTCGGCGGCCTCGATATCATCGTCAATTCGGCGGCGGTGCATCCGTACGGAACCGCGACCAGCACCGATTTCGAGACCTGGAACAGGGCGATGTCGGTCAATGTCGGGTCCATCTATCTGACCGCACATTTCGGCATCCCGGAAATGGTCCGCATGGGCGGCGGCGCCATCGTCAACGTCGCTTCGGTGCAGGGCTTTGCCTGCCAGCAAAACGTCGCCGCCTATGCCACCACCAAGGGCGCCATCCACACGCTGACGCGTGCCCTGGCCCTCGACCATGCGCGCTCCGGCATCCGCGTCAATTCCGTCAGCCCGGGCTCGATCCGCACCCCAATCCTGGAGAAGGCCGCCCGCGGGCAGAACGGCACGGATGCCGATGTCGAGGCCGCCTACAAGCGCTTCGGCGAAGCGCACCCCATCGGACGCATCGGCGAGCCGGAGGAAGTGGCCGAACTCATCGCTTTCCTGTGTTCGTCGAAGGCCGGCTTCTGCACTGGCGCGGACTACAAGATCGATGGCGGCCTGACCGCCGGCATCGGCGTGAAGTAGATTGCGAAGATTGGGGCTTGTCCGTCACCGGGAGCAGCCAGCATCCGACAATTGGTTTGCCGATCTTCTTGCAGATCAATGCCCAAGCAAATTGAACACCGCACGGGCCACGCCGAACATGAAAGGGGGCGGTGCGATCGATGAAATAATAGGCATTGTTGCCGATTGACAAAAACATCAACAGGCGACCAAGATCATATGACCATCAACGATATTGGTCCCGAGGTTGCCCCTCGGCATTGGCGTAAAGGAGAGCCAGATGCCCCTTCAGCAGAGAGTGACCCATCGTCCTAAACAACGTCCCGCCGCTCCCATCCTCGCCACCGCACTGCTAGGTCTCGGCCTGATCACAGTGCCCGGCATCGGCCACGCCGACGGGATCACGCTCAAGATTTTCGGCGGCTCGGCGCTCGACGAACTCGCGCCGCGTCAACCGCCGGACGAGCAAAAGAAAATCCAGCAACAGGTCATCGACGGCTTCCTCAAGGCCAACCCCGACGTCGCCGCCGTCGAATGGGATGCCCAGGGGCCGCAAACCGATTCCATTCAGCGCGTGATGACCGCAAAACTTGCAAACCAGGAAATGGACCTGATCGCCTGCCCGGCCTTCTACACCAATGGCGCCTATGTCAGGCGCAAACTGGTGATGCCGATTGCCGACAAGATCAAGCCGTTCCAGGACAGGATCGACGCCGCTGCACTTGGCGCCTTCACGGTCAACGGCCAAGTCTACGGCGTGCCGATCTCGACGCTGTCGACATCGACGATCTTCTACAATGTCGATCTCTTTCAGAAGCTCGCCATTCCTGTCCCGCCAACCTATGACGACCTGAAGGCAGCCGTGCCGAAGTTCAAGACCGAGGGCGTGATCCCTCTGCTGCATCAGGGCTCGAACACCGTGATGTGGCCGATGTGGTACTTCGAGACCTTCTCGCAGGCCTCGGGCGACCCGGTCGGCAAGACGCAGAAGAACCTCGAGGGTACGGCCAAGTTCACCGACGCGCCCGATGTCGAGGGCTTCAAGCTGATCAAGCAATGGGTCGATGATGGCATCCTTTCCAAGGATTCGCTTTCCGTCGACCAGGACGGCATGCGTGCGGCGTTCGCCGCCGGCAAGAGCGCCATGTATTATGGCGGCACCTGGGAAATCCCGTCGCTCCAGTCGAGCGTCAAGGACTTCAAATGGGGCGTCTTCGCCTTTCCGAAAATGGACGGAACGCCGGGAGCGCCCGGCCATGGCGGCGGTGCCGACAACGGCATGTGCGTCGCCTCCTCGATCCCGCCCGAGAAGCTCGATGCCGCGGTCAAATTCATCGAATATCTGACACGGCCTGAAGTCGCGACGCTCTACCTCGCGCCGGAACAGCCGATCGCGGCCTCGATCAAGGGCGTGCCGCAGGTCGACGATGCCTATGCCGTCGAATTGCGCAAGCAAGCCTTCCCGAACACGATCAAGTTCCTCGACTGGATCTGGCCCTCGGAGGTCGCGAGCGCCACGTCTTCGGCAATCGCCGGCATCGTCGGCGGCACCACGACGCCCGAAGACGCCGCCGCATCGATCCAGACCATCTTCGATGACCTCAAGGCCCAGGGCAGCTGGCCGCCCAAATGAGGCCCTGAAGTAGCGCCTGCAAGCGAGCGCCCATCCAGCCGGGCTGATGTGCCAGGCAAGAAAAACAGAGGCTGCCTGCTTCGGGCAGCCTCGCCCATCGGAGAAAACACATGATGACACATCGCGCCGAACGGCAGCGCTTCTCGATCGGCTATCATCTGAACAGCTGGGACCTGACCGGCCTTCCGCTCAGGCCGGCCATCAAGTTTCTCGCCGACCAGGGCTTCGGCTGGTTCGAGATCCTCGCCTTCACCAGCCTGTCGGACCAGTACGCCCGCAAATACATGCAGCTCGGCAACCAGGCGCCGATGGGAGTGACCACCGACACCGACATCTTGCGGCGCTATGCGCTGCTGTCGGAAGGCCAGAGCGAGTATGGCATCAAGCTCTCCTCCTTCTACGTCAATGCGATCTTCACCAACCCTGTCGCCTGGCCTTATGAACGTGACGTGCTCGTCGCGCTGGCCAGGATGTTGAAGGGCTTCGGCTCACCGGTGCTGGTTCTCGGCGGCGGGCCCTCGGAAGCCGCTGCCGAGAAC
>NZ_RZQI01000631.1:0-3552 GCF_003998335.1 Mesorhizobium sp. M7A.F.Ca.CA.002.05.1.1
ATCGAGGAGAATCTGGCCGATCTGCGCGACATATTGGCAAAAGCCGAACGCAAAGCCGACCGCGAGCGCATCGCGGTCGTGTCGCGCGACCTGCGCTATTGGACCGCCCGGCGTGAAAGCGCCGAACTCTCCGTACCGGAGCCGGGCAGCGACGTGGTGCGCTTCGGCATGGGCGTCACGATCGAGGGCGACGACGGCAGGAAGGTCCACTGGAAAATTGTCGGCGAAGACGAGGCTGATCCCACCAAGGGTAGCATTTCGCATGTTTCGCCGATGGCGGTCGCCCTATTCGGCAAGAAGATCGGCGACTTGGCCAGCGTCAACGGCAAGGAATGGGAAATCGTCAAGCTTTCCGAGAGCTAATCCTCGATCTTGACGACATGGTCGCGGAAGAACGCCGCGGCTCCGGCTTCATCGATCTCGCCTGAAGCAACGGCCATGACGAATTCGTAGAGCGTGCCGTTGTCGGCTGTCAGGACATGGCCGTTCACGATCAAAAATGCACCGGCTGCAACTATGGCCGTGCGCTTGTTGCCGTCGACAAAGGCGTGATTTCTTGCGATGCCGAAGACATAGGCGGCTGCTAGGTCTTCAACCGAAGGGTTTTCGTAGTTGGCCTTGTTCTCGGCACGCGCGAGCGCAGATTCGAGAGCATTTTCATCTCTCAAACCTTGAGCACCGCCATGCCTGCGCAACTGCTCGGCGTGCATCGCTTCAACCGCACGCCGGGTAAGGAACTCCCAGCTCATTCGGCGAGCTTCTGAAGCGCGACCTTGTATTTGTCCATGACCTTGCGAGCAGCTTCCATCTGCCGCTCGAAACTGTCGTCCATCGGCTCAAGGGCAATGCCCTTGTCCGTTTCGACGATCTGGAGCTGATCACCTGTCTTCATGTTCAGACGATCGAGCAGATCCTTGGGCAGGATCACACCTTCCGAATTACCGATCTTGCGAATGGTCGTGTTCATGACAGATATCCTGTTGCAACGCCGATTATAACTCGACCGGCGAGAAGTTGCAACAGATATTATAACAAGCCTAGCGGACCGCCAGCAGCCGGTCCAGCAAACGATCCGCCGCCTCCGGAATGACCGTGCCCGGTGGGAAGATTTCCGCAGCGCCGGCTTGCAGCACCGCGTCATAGTCCTGCGGTGGAATGACGCCGCCGGCGACGATCAGCATGTCGCCGCGGCCGAGCTTTTTCAGCGCGTCGCGCAGTTCGGGGATCAGCGTCAGATGTCCCGCCGCCAGCGACGAGGCGCCGACGATGTGGGCGTCCTGTTGAACCGCTAGTCTCGCGATCTCCTCCGGTGTCTGGAACATCGCGCCGACGGTGACGTCGAAGCCGAGATCGGCGAAGGCCGTGGCGATGACCTTCTGGCCGCGGTCGTGGCCGTCCTGTCCCATCTTGGCGACCAGGATGCGCGGCTTGCCGCCGGTCTTCTTCTCGAAGGCGTCAAGCTTGTCCTGCAGACCGTCGACCACGGGATGATCGCCAAGCGCCTTCCGATAGACCCCGGAAATGGTCTGTACCGTGGCGACGTGGCGCCCAAACGCCCTTTCCAACGCGAATGAAATCTCGCCGACCGTGGCATTGGCGCGCGCCGCTCGGATGGCGAATTCCAGCAGGTTTTCATTGCCTTGCGCGGCACGGGTCAGCTCATCGAGCGCGCTTTCGACGGCGGCGACGTCGCGCGTGCCCTTCAGCCGTTGCAGCTTCGACAATTGCCGGGCCCTGACCTCGGCATTGTCGATCTTCAGCACGTCGACCTCGATGTCGGTCTCGGGCCGATGGGCGTTGACGCCGACCAGCATCTGCTCGCCGGAATCGATCCGCGCCTGCGTGCGCGCGGCGGCTTCCTCGATGCGCAGCTTGGGAATGCCCTGTTCGGTCGCCGCCGCCATGCCGCCGAGCGCCTCGACCTCCTCGATATGGGCAAGAGCGCGCGCCGCCAGATCATGCGTCAGCCGTTCGAGATAGGCCGAACCGCCCCACGGGTCGATGATGCGCGTGGTGCCGGATTCCTTTTGGAGGATGAGCTGGGTGTTGCGGGCGATCCGCGCCGAGTGGTCGGTCGGCAGCGCCATCGCCTCGTCGAAGGAATTGGTGTGCAGCGACTGGGTGTGGCCCTGCGTTGCCGCCATCGCCTCGATCATGGTGCGGACAATGTTGTTGTAGGGATCCTGCGCTGTCAGCGACCAGCCAGAAGTCTGGCAATGGGTGCGCAGCGACAGCGAGCGCTCGTCCTTGGGCGAAAAATTCTTCTGCATCAGGGTCGCCCACAACAGGCGCGCGGCCCGCAGCTTGGCGACTTCCATGAAGAAATTCATGCCGATGGCCCAGAAGAAGGACAGGCGAGGCGCAAAGCGGTCGATGTCGAGGCCCGCCGCGACGCCGGCGCGGGCATATTCGATGCCATCGGCGATCGTGTAGGCGAGCTCAAGGTCGGCCGTCGCGCCGGCCTCCTGCATGTGATAGCCGGAGATCGATATCGAATTGAACTTCGGCATGTTCTTCGATGTGTATGAGAAGATGTCCGACACGATCCGCATCGAAGGCTTTGGCGGATAGATGTAGGTGTTGCGGACCATGAACTCCTTCAAAATGTCGTTCTGAATGGTCCCGGCGAGATCCCTCTGTGCAACGCCCTGTTCTTCCGCGGCGACGATGTAAAGCGCCATGATCGGCAGCACCGCGCCGTTCATCGTCATCGATACCGTCATCTCGTCGAGCGGAATGCCGTCGAAGAGCTGCCGCATGTCGAGGATGGAATCGATGGCGACGCCCGCCATGCCGACATCGCCGGCAACACGCGGATGGTCGCTGTCATAGCCGCGATGCGTGGCGAGATCGAAGGCGACCGACAGCCCCTTCTGGCCGGCGGCAAGGTTGCGCCGGTAAAAGGCGTTGGAATCTTCGGCCGTCGAGAAACCGGCATATTGCCGGATCGTCCAGGGCTGCTGGACATACATGGTCGGGTAGGGGCCGCGCACGAAGGGTGGCAGGCCGGGATAGGTGTCGAGATGCGGCAACCCCTTGAGGTCGCTTTGATTGTACAGATGCTTGGCAATGAGCCCTTCCGGCGTGGTCCGCTGGCCTTTGACCTCGACAGGCGTGCGGCGTGGCGGGACCCAGCCGATCTGGCCGAAGTCCGGGATCAAGAGCCGGCTCCGATCGATTGGTCGACGCGGACTGGAAACAGCGGCTCGCAAACGGCAACGCCTTCGGTGAAGGCCGGTCGCCGTTCCGCCGCCAGCGTCTCGACGGGGCGTTCGTTCTTCGATGGATAGAGCGTGGTGCCGATGATGGCCCGTTCACCTGTGCGGTAGGCTGCATTGCGCTGCTCCGCCGCTGCGTGAACGCGCTTCTGGATGTGTCCGTCCTGAAGGCTGGACAGGACACCGCCCTCGGCTTCGATCGTCTGCAACTCCGCCCAGGCCAGTTCGCACAATTCCGCGGTCAGCGCTTCCACAGCGCCGGAACCATAGGCGGGATCGGTGACATGATCGATATGGCTTTCATTGGCCATGATCAGCTGCGTGTTGCGGGCAA
>NZ_RZQI01000632.1:0-3540 GCF_003998335.1 Mesorhizobium sp. M7A.F.Ca.CA.002.05.1.1
GGCTGTAGCTGGCCGAGATCTCCAGCTTCTGGAAAGCGGCGTCGGCGCCCTGGCGCGACAGCGGCAGCAGCGGCGTCGCATCGGCGGCCGAGCGCGCGCCGAGCCCATCGATACCAAAAGAGGCAACGACGTTGCCGATGAAGACGCCGCCAAGCGGTGTGAACCAGGTGCCATCGAGACCGAGCCGGGCAATGCGCAATCGGTCCTCGGCGATCGGCAGCGAAATCGGCGTCACCGCGTCGAGCGTGTCGTTTTGCACGTCGAATGACAGTTCGGTGCTGATCGTAAGCGCGCGGCTGCGTATCCAGGGATAGCGAAGCCGCGCCGAATAACGCTCGAAAGCGCTGCCGAAGCCGAGCGTGCCGGGCTCGGCTGTCGGATTGGCCTGCGTGCGGCTGGCTTCCAGGTTGAGCGTCAGCCCGTCATAGCCGATCGGCACGACGATGCCGGCGGCATAGTTGCGATTGCGTGGGCCATCCGTGAACAGGCCGCTCTCGCCGCCATCGGGGTAGCCGCCGGCCCTGACATAGACGAGTTCGCCGAGGCCGAGCAATGAGTTGAAATCGACGCCGATGCCCGTAGACCAGCGCTGCAACGATGGCGATAGCGAGTTGTCCCCGGTCATTTGGCCGCCGATCGGGCGATATTTGCCGTCGATGACCAGCACGCTTGCGCCTTTGGCCGAGCCTGCCTGCAAGGTCGAGCGCAGCCGGGCGCCGGGCGTATCGCCAGCCAGCAGCAGCTTGCGTTCGATCGCCGACAGCTTGATGCTTTTCTGTCCAACGAGCGGCGCCAGCGTTGCCTCGACCCGCCCGCGTATGCGCTCGGGCAGATTGCTGGTGTCGATCCGTTCGAGAAAGCCATCGACGACGACCAGCCGGAGTCTTGCGCCGTCGTTGAGCTTCTGCGCCGGCAGCACCACCCGCACCAGCGCATAGCCGGCCCATCCATATTCGGTTTCGAGTTTTCGCGCCGCGGCAAAGATTTCCGCCGCCGTCACCGTGCGGTGCGCAAGGCCGGCAACGATCTTGCGTGTTGCGTCAGCCATGTCGGGCAAGCCGCCTTCGACGCTGACATCCCCGAGCTTGACCTTGAGCTTCCCGGCACCCGCCGGCGCTTCGAGGCCCACACCTTCGGGAATGGAAACACCTGCCGTGTTGGCTGCCGGCGGCGGCCGAAAGCTGGGCGGCGTGATCTGGCTGGCTGTCTGCGCGAATGCGCCGGCTTGAAGCCACAGGCACGCCGAGGCAACAAGCAGGATCAACCATCCCCCACGGGCTGCCAGCTCACCGAAAACTGGGTGACAGTCGTTATCCCTGCCAACCGCGATCTTGCTTGTATACTTCACTCAATCACTCGTCCTTCGAGGTAGAGTTCGGCAAAGCTTCGCCACCGCGCGAGATTTCATCGCTCGTTAATTGGCTTCTGCTTTCGAACTCATTTCCGGGAAGGCGTGCCCCCGCCGCTCGGATGTCGCGGAAACTATGCCGCGCTCTGGTGAACGTCAATTCAACGGGCGGCCGTCCGGCTGACTATTATTGGGAGGGGTTTTCCAAAGCGTAGCAACCGGTTAGCGGACCCCACCATGAACCGGTCGTGGCCTGCCCCATGTTCGGGTTGGGCTTGCTCTTCGCATTCGGTGCCTCTGGACACAGCTGTCGAAGGCTGGAAAATGTGGACGCGACTCCGCTGTTGGAGTTAACTCGGAACATGAGGAGGATGGCGCTGAATCTGGAAGACATTGCCGGCCATCCGGCCCTGCATCGCTGTGTCCAGGCACAGTCGTTGGCGCTGATCGACATCTATGAAACGAGCCCGCGACTGGCTTCCATTTTCGCCACGCAGCAGCGTTGGCTGATGGGTCATGTCGGCCTTGCCATGCATTTCAGGCGCGATCCGCACGACCGCCGCAAGGAGCTGACGGTATCGCGTTTCATCGAGTTCGTACACCAGCACGCGGTGGCCAGCCGCAACACGGCGGACGCTTTCATCAAGGAGATGCTGCACTATCATGTCGCCGAGTATGTTTCGGGTGGCGACGGGCGCACGCACCCCTTGCAGCCAACGGCGGCAACCGTGCAGACTTTCACCGGCTGGGTCCTTGCTCATCTGCAGACGCTGGATCATCTCGATGGTGCCGACCGGCTGGCCAGGTTCCTTGAGCGGCCCGACATGGTTGCCAGGCTGCAGCCTCTGGTCGCGGACGGCCTGCTTGCCTCCAAGCCGGTGCGTGAGCCCAACCAGACCTTTTCGCTGTTCATCTGGCTCAACAATGGCGGCATTGTCATGGACTGGCTGATGTCGGGCATCGACCCCGATCATGCCGGCCTGGACCGGATTCCGACCAGCGTGGTTTCGATCGGAGATTTCGCCAGATGGCTCAAGCTGTCGCGGACCCACCTCGCCCGCAAGCTGCGCGCTGCCGAGGAACTCGGCAGCATCGGCTGGCTCGGCCAGCGCGGCCATTCGGTGATGTGGGTGTCGAACACCTTCTACCAGGAGTACATGACCGTCCAGGCCGCCAAGCTGGCCATTGTCGATGCGGCATTCGCCGCCTGTTTTCCAGTCCCGGAAGACCGCTGAGGGTCGGCGCGATCGACATCTGCCCGGACCGAGAACATTGTCTCCTGGCGATCATAACCTGTTATAGACAGGGCGCGTCTGGACACGGGCCGTGAAGGCTGAGAATGTGATCTGCGTCTTCGTGGCCGTAAGGCTGGATCGGAGCATGGGGGGAATGACGCAGACCTTTGACCATATTGCCGGTCACCCGGCATTGCATCGCTGTGTCCGTGCCCAGGCGCAGGCGATGATCCAGGCCTATGGGATGAACCCGAGGCTCGCCTCGATATTTGCCACCCAGCAGCGCTGGTTGATGGCGCATATCGGCCTTGCCCTGCATTTCAGACGGGAGCCCGATGATTACCGCAAGCAGTTGACGGCGGCGCGTTTCATCGACGTCATCCGGGAGAATTCCGTCGCCAGCCGCAACACCGCCGACGCCTTCCTCAAGGAGATGCTGCATTACAATTTCATCGAGCACCTGCCGGCAACACAGGACGGCCGCATCCGCCCCATTCAGCCAACGGTGAACACGCTGGAGACGGTTGCCGGCTGGATGATGGCGCACCTGCACACGCTGGACAGTCTCAACGGTGCGAACCGTCTGGCGACGTTTCTGGAGCGGCCCGATGCTCTCGCCAGGGTGCAGCCGCTGGTGGCCGACGGCCTGATCTCCTCCAGCCCCGTGCGCGAGCCCAGGCAGACCTTTTCGCTGTTCACCTGGCTCAACAATGGCGGCGTCGTCATGGACTGGCTGATATCGGGCGTCGATCCCGACCATGCCGGCCTCGCTGAAATACCGACCGGCGTCGTCTCGATCGGCGATTTCGCCAAATGGCTCAAGCTGTCGCGAACCCACCTGGCACGCAAACTGCGGGATGCTGAAGACCTCGGCAGCGTTGGCTGGCTTGGCCAGCGCGGCAATTCGGTGATGTGGGTGTCGGGCGATTTCTACCGGGAATACATGACCGCCCAGGC
>NZ_RZQI01000633.1:0-3538 GCF_003998335.1 Mesorhizobium sp. M7A.F.Ca.CA.002.05.1.1
TTGCCGGCAAAATGGGGCACGTTCACATAGGCGTGGGCTTGGATCACCGAGAGAAAGACAATCCGCTCGATGCCCGCCGATCGGGCGACGTTCAAGGCGACCAAAGCCTGGGTGAATTCGTCCGGCACCACCGCGTTCAAGAGGAACAGGGTGGAAACACCGGACATGGCTTTGCGCAGCGAATCGACATCGAGGAAGTCGCCTTGCGCGACCGATACGCCCGCCGGGAAGCTGGCTTTCGACGGGTCGCGGACGAGAGCACGGACGTCGGCGCCGCGCTTGACGAGGTGCTCGACGACTTGGCGGCCAACATTGCCTGTGGCGCCGGTAACGAGGATGGTCATGGAATTTCTCCTGTTGGGTTGCTTGACAGGCCCAATATGTGTGGCTCACAAACATTCAAATAGGCGAAAATTTTAGACGTACCGTCTCACTGGTGGAACACTCATGGATCTTCTGGCCCTGACCGATTTCAACCTCGTTGCCCGCCATGGCGGTTTCGGCAAAGCGGCAAGGGCCACCGGCCGGCCCAAGGCAACGCTGTCCCGGCGGGTTGGAGACTTGGAGAGC
Source organism: Mesorhizobium sp. M7A.F.Ca.CA.002.05.1.1 (assembly GCF_003998335.1). Taxonomy (NCBI): domain Bacteria; kingdom Pseudomonadati; phylum Pseudomonadota; class Alphaproteobacteria; order Hyphomicrobiales; family Phyllobacteriaceae; genus Mesorhizobium; species Mesorhizobium sp. M7A.F.Ca.CA.002.05.1.1. Next base: position 571 of record NZ_RZQI01000633.1, read on the forward strand.
AGCCTTGACCTGCGCCTGTTTGAACGGGGTGCGCGTAACCTGAAGCTCACCGAGGAAGGACGGGCGCTTTTCGAGCGGACGGGGGCGTTGCTTGCCGAACTGGACGAGACGGCCGCGGCGATCGCCTCGGGCGGTCAAAGACCCAAGGGCAGATTGCGTATCAGCGCGCCCCTGCTTTTTTCTCAGACCGCGATGGGGAGGATCGCCGCGGGATTTGCCCTCAAATTTCCGGAGGTGAGGCTGGAGGTCACGACGGAGGACCGGGCTGTGGACATGATCGAGGAAGGCTACGACCTGGTAATCCGGGTCAACCCGGATCCCGACGAAAGCCTGGTCGGACGGGCGTTTCTCCGCGACCGGCTGGTCGTCGTGGCGAGCCCTGACCTTCCTCGCACCGGTGGTCCGGCCCCTGGCGTTGCGCGCGGGACAGGCGAACGGCAAATATGGCACGTGAAGACAGAGGCTGGCCGGTCGGCGATAAAAATCGAGCCGGTCCTCGCTTTGGGAACGCTCATTATGGTGCGCGATGCGGTGCGAGCGGGGGTCGGGGCAGCACGTCTTCCCATTTCGTTGGTGGCCCACGATTTGGCTGACGGCACACTGGTGAATTGGGGAGACATTGACGGCCCTGAGATCGCTCTGTGGACGCTCTACCCGTCCCGGCGGCTGCTCAGCCCGCGCGTGTCGGCTTTCCTGGACTTTCTGAAACAGGCCTTCCCGAACGGGACGCCGGACGAACTGGCCGCCTATATCGGCAGGTGATGCCCGGCCGCTTTCAGCGCACTGGGAGCCTGGGCAGCGTCACGTCACCTGCCAGCCTGCTTGGCAGAACATGCCGCGACCTCCGATCCACTCCTCGACAGAACCCGGCAAACAGGCCGATCGCGCCGGCAGGCGCCGTTTCGCGAACGATTGTTTTCGGTGTGGAACAAACTGGGTGCATAGAGGTTTTGGCCTCGCCGCACTCAGGAGGACGTGGTGAAGGCTCTGCGCAGTCTCCTTGCCGAACTGTCATCCAACTGGCTCAGGCGCCGCAAGGCGCAAGCGTCCAACACCGCTGGGAATGCCAAAGCCACGCCCAGCGTTGCGCCGCAGGCGTCAAACCAGCGTGCCGCTCATAGGCCCAAGCCTCCGTCCACCCGCGATGTCGCCTCCAACATGTGAGCGAGCTGCAAAGGCCATCATGATGCTGAATCGCCTGACTACGGATCCACTTCTCCGCCTTTTCATCGGTATAATTGCCGGCACATTGGTTGGAGGCGGTGTCGGCGAAGTGGTCGGCAACCATATCACAGCCGATCTCCTTGTCGGCGCATCCGTGGGCGCTTTTGTCGGCGCCGCGATTGCCGGAGTGATCCTGGCCGTCGAAGAATAGCGCCGCCGCATGGTGAGCAGCCATGGGGCGGCCGCGTCGTCTTCAAGCCATCGACATGCGGCCGAACACCCTGTGGGAATTGAGCGATCGGCTGCTATAATTCCTGGACCTTCCCGGAGAACGCCTGCCATGACCCTGAAAACACGCAAGCTCGGCAGCCAGGGGCTGCAGGTCTCGGCCATCGGCCTCGGCTGCATGGGCATGAGCCAGTCCTACGGCCCGGCCGACGAGGCCGAATCCATCGCCACGCTGCACCGCGCCATCGAACTCGGCTGCACCTTCCTCGACACCGCCGAGGTCTATGGCCCGTATACCAACGAGGCATTGCTCGGCCGGGCGTTGAAGGGCAAGCGCGGCCAGGTGACGATCGCCACCAAATTCGGCTTCCGCATCGAAAACGGCAAGCAGGCTGGAACCGACAGCCGGCCCGAGCATATTCGTGAGGTCGTGGAAGCCTCGCTCGGCCGCCTCGGAACCGACCATATCGACCTGCTCTACCAGCACCGCGTCGACCCGGCGGTGCCGATGGAGGATGTCGCGGGCGCCGTCGGCGAACTCGTCGCGCAAGGCAAGGTGCGCTTCTTCGGCCTGTCGGAGGCCGGCGCGGCCAACATCCGCCGGGCGCATGCCGCGCACCCGGTGTCAGCGGTGCAGAGCGAGTATTCGCTGTGGGAGCGCAATCTGGAGCCGGAGATCATCCCGCTGCTTGGCGAACTCGGCATCGGCCTGGTGCCGTTCTCGCCGCTCGGCCGAGGTTTTCTCACCGGCCAGGTCAAGCGCGCGGAAGACTATCCCGACGGCGATTATCGCCGCAACGACCCGCGCTACCAGGGCGAAAACTACGGCGCCAATGTCGAGGCGGCCGCCAAGGTGAGCGACATCGCCGCTGCCCGCGGCGTCAAGCCCGGCCAGGTCGCGCTGGCATGGCTGCTGGCGAAGGGCGACGGCTTTGGCATCGACATCGTGCCGATCCCCGGCACCAAGCGCACAAAATACTTGGGAGAGAACGTCGCCGCCGCCGCGATCAAACTCGATGCCGCCGAGATGGCCGCGCTCGACGAAGCGCTTGCGCCGGGGAAAATCTCCGGCCCGCGCTACACCGAGCGGGGCATGGCGATGGTCGACCGGTAGGGGGCGCCGCCCGTCTCGCTCTGAGGGCAATGCTCTCGCTCAACTCTTCGGCGGCAGCTGATGTCAAATCGGCTGTCGGCTCGGCTTTATCAGCCAATGTTTCAGCTGGCCGGTGGAGCGTTGATCGCAAATTGCGCGGCGAAAGCCCTGATGTAAGCAGGCCGAGCTTCACCGCGCGCTACATATGCAGCAAGGTTTTGATATTCGTCCAAAATGCCCGACATTCTTAGTCGCAGCAGCACCGATACCATCAACAGATCGCCCGCGCTGAATGCATCGTCGAGCCACTCGGCGGCGTCCAGACGAGCCGAGAGCCTGTCGAGACAGGCGCGAACACGATCCTTCACCAATGGCAAACGCTCCTCGCTCCAGGGCTTGTCAGCTTCGAATATCTTTGCCGTCGTTAATTCGAGGATCGGCGGCTCGACTGTGTTAAGTGCGGCAAACATCCACGTGATCGCA
>NZ_RZQI01000634.1:0-3524 GCF_003998335.1 Mesorhizobium sp. M7A.F.Ca.CA.002.05.1.1
ATTGAGCAGGCTGGCTGCCAGCAGTTCCTTGTCGACGCGCAGCGCGCCGCCATTGCCCTTGAGGTCGACCACCAGCCGGGTGGTCACCGGCAATTGCGCCGGGCGCACCGGCACATAGAGCGTCTGCTCGACCTTGGTGCCGTCGGCATGGGCAAGCTTGACGGTGAGCGAGGCATTGCCGGCCGTCTGAGCGACCAGCGGCACGGTCAGCGTCTGGCGCTTGCCCTGGGCGAGCGTCAGCTTCTGGGGCAGGGGCTTGTCGCCGGTCGACAGGTCACCCGTTGTTTCGATCGAGAACGCATAGTCGCCGGCCGGACCATCGGTGTCGGCGACGTCTAGGCGCATGACGGCGGCGTCACCAGGCGCCAGGAAGCGTGGCAGGCCAGCGGTGATCACGATGGGATCGCGCACGATGACATCGGACTGGGCGTGGCCGACCGCATCCTTGGTCCAGGCGACGGCCATGACGCGCACGGTGCCGTTGAACTGCGGGATGTCGAAGTCGACCCGCGCCTTGCCGTCGGCATCGAGTTCGACGATGCCGGAGAAGAAGGCGACCAGTTTTTCGGTCGGCGGGTTGCCTTGCGCCTGCATGTTGGCGCCGTCGCCGCCGGTCCTGAGCTTGCCGGTGTTGCCGAGCGAGCCGTCGATCAGGCGGCCGTATATGTCGCGGATTTCCATGCCCAGCATGCGCTGGCCGAAGAACCAGTTCTCCGGATCCGGGGCCTTGTAGTTGGTCAGGTTGAGGATGCCGACATCGACGGCGGCAACCATGACGTAGGCATTGCTTCCCGGCTGCACGCCGGCGACCGAAACCGGGATCGACAGCTGCTGGCGCGGCATGGTCTTGTCCGGCGGCGTCAAGGTGATGGCGAGCTTTTTCGAGCCCGGATCGACCTTCAGCCATTTCACGCCGATGGCGCGGGCCGGCATGCGCGTTTCCTGCGCATCGCCCGGCCGGAAGAGGGTTGCCGTGACATAGGCACCGGCACCCCAATCGTCGCCGACCGGTATGTCGACCGTGCTGCCGCCGGCCGGCACGGATGCCGTGACGGTCTTCAACAGTTTGTCGGAACCGATGTTGATGAGAAGTTCGCCGGCAAAGTGCGGCGAGACTTTCAGCCTGGCCACTTCGCCGGCGGCATAATTGTCCTTGTCGAGGGCGATTTCGAGGCCGTCAGGCGTTTCGGTGGTGGTCGAGGAGACATACCAGCCGGCATCGAACTCGTAGCTTGTCGCCGGTCCCTCGGGATCCGATGTCTCGACCTCGAGGCGGTACTGACCCCAATCGACCGGCACGGAGACCGTCGCGCCGCCGTCGGCGCTAAGGTCGACCTGGCCGTTGGCGATCGACTTGGTGAAGGTGACCGGCTCGTAGTTCCAGGAATTGTTGGAGCGGTACCACTGGTAATTGCGTTCGACCTTGACCAGCGTCCACTGCGCGCCTTTCAGCGCCTCGCGCTTGCCGTCGGGATCGACGGCGATCAGGCTGAACTTGGCGGTGCCGCCCTGCGGCACTTCATTGTCGGCGAAATCCGGACGGATGCCGATCATATGGCCTTGCGGGCGGACGCCGATGTTGAGCGAACGCTCGATGGCGCGGCCGCCGGTTTCGCGCATCCTCACCGTCACCTTGGCGTCGACCAGCTTGGTGGTCGAGGGCAGTTGGTCGACGGAGACCGGGAAGGTCACCTTGCCGTCATCGCCGACCACCGGCAGATCGGCGAGGGGAGTGACCGTGGGTTCGGCCGACTGCTCGTCGGCGAGACCGAAGGAAAAGCCCTGGAAGCGGTCCCAGTCGCGCGACGTCGACAGCGTCAGTTCGCCTTCCAGCGCCAGGCCCGCCGCCGGCGCGCCATAGAGGAAGCGGCCGTCAATGTCGATGTTGGCGGTTTCGCCCTGGGCGATTTCCTGCTTGTCGGCCTTCATGTCGAATTCGATGCGATCCGGCACGAAATCCTCGACCAGGAACATGTGGCTGGCCACGGCCGGCTGCTTGGGATCGGTGTATATCGACACCGACCAGGTGCCTCGCATGGCGTTGGGTTCGAGCGGCAGGTCGACGGCATGGCCACCGGCCGAAGCGCCGTCACTGACGATGCGGCGGTCCTCGACGCCGTCGGGGCGCGAGAAGACGAACGTCAACGGCAGGTTCTCGACCGCCTTGGCGGCGCCGTCGCGGGCAAGCGCCGCGACATGAACATCTTCGCCGGCGCGGTAGATGCCGCGTTCGGTCCAGGCATAGACGTCCAGCGCACCTGGCGCCGCGCGCCCGGTGACGCCGCGGTCGGACAGGTCGAAGCCGGCCCGGCCCATATCTAGAAAGACGAAATCATTGTCGCCCTGCTTGGCCATCAGCACGGCCGGCACCATGCCGCCGTCGCCGCGCGTCAGGCCGGGGTTGAAGACGGCATGGCCGTCGGCATCCGATGTCGCCGTGCCGAGAACCTCATTGTTCCTGGCAACCAGCGTCAGTTCGGCGCCGGCTATCGGCTTGGCGCTGCCCAGTGAACGCGCAAAGACGTTGAGCCCGTCCTGCCCCGTATAGGTCGACAGGCCGATGTCGGAGACGACGAACCATTGCGTGGCCATCGAATTGTAGTTGTCGCTCTTGTCGTTGACGGCCTGCGCGGTCAGCACGTAGACGCCGGGCTTGCGCTGCGGCACCGCCTCGTCGACCGGGAAGGAGGTGGTGACCTCCTTGTTGAGATCATTGGCGATGTCGAGCTGGCCTTGCCAGACCGGCGCGCCCATCTGCTCGGAAATGTTGGAGATGTCGTAGCCGTCGAGCTGGTGCAGGAACTGGTAGCCCGACAGAAGCTGGGCCAGCGAACGATCGCCGACGCGGTAGAGCTTCATTTCGGCGGCATTCATGTTGACGGTGACGATCGGAATGCCGCGGCGCGCGCCGGCCGGCAGCACGAAGCTGTCACCGGTGAAGCGGGCGGACGGTGCGCGGTCCTGGACATAGATCGACAGCACCACGGGGGCCGCGGTCACTTCGCCGATTGCCGCCGGCAGGCCGGCGCGGAAGGTGACGTCGTAATGCTGACCATGCTCCAGCCCTTCGACGCAGATTTGCTTGTCCTTGGCCTCGACGCCCTTGGGTGGCGCGTTGTCGACGGTGACGAACGGCGCGTAGTCGACGCCGGTCTTGACCAGATCCTCGGAGAATTGCGCGCAGATGCGCGGCGCGCTGGTGTCGGCGTCGATGGTGTGATCGACAACGCGGAAACCCTTGCGGGCCTTGAGATCGGCATAGTCGGCCTGGACCGCCGGCGAAGGGTTCAGCGCAAGGCTGGCCTCATAGGCCTGCAGCGCCGGCCGGTAGAGATCGCGCTTGTCGAGCCCGTTGCCGAGCAGCGCCAGCACTTCGGCGCGCGTCTTGGTGGTGCGCAGCAATTTATAGGCATTGAAAGCGGCCGACGTGCCGTTCGCCGGCAAAGTGGAGGCTTCGGAGGTGCTAGCGGCGGGCTGAACGGGCAGCGTTTCACGCGCCAGGTTGAGCCAGAGCGGACCATCAT
>NZ_RZQI01000635.1:0-3521 GCF_003998335.1 Mesorhizobium sp. M7A.F.Ca.CA.002.05.1.1
GCCCTCGGTCGGAGGCGGCGTCGGCGGCAGCTCGGAAGGCGGCGGCGGCGGCGGTTCGGCCGCCGGCGGCTCTGGTTCCGGCGGCGCAGTAGGTTCCAGCGCCGGCGGGGCGGCGGCCGGAGGGGCCGGCGTGTTCAGCGTCGAGCGCAGGTACCAGTTCTCCTCGCTGCCGGCGCTGACGCCGCCCTTGAACAGATAATATTCAAAGGCACCGGCGGCGACCGGGGCGTCGAGCGCGAATGTCGTGGCGCCCGAGGTGGCGCCGTTGATTGCCTGGACGACCATGATGCCGTCCTGCGTGGTCGCAGCCCCCGCGCCGCCGAGATTGACCACGGAGATCCCGGTCGAACCGGAAGCCGTTCCGCTCGACAGGACCAACTTGTCGGATGCGGAGGAATCGTCACCGAGCTCGGTCTGGATAAGCAGCAGGCCACCCAGGCCGACATAGTTGCCCGAAATCGTCAGGCTGTCGGTGGCACCGGTGCTGCCATTGGTCAGGTCGATGCGGCCGGCATTGGTGACCTGCGCCAGCTGGCCCGCCGTAAAGGCCTGGATCGCCGTGTTGAAGCCGCCGCCATAAAGCGTGCTCGCGGCATCGACACTGAGCGAACCTGTGCCGGTGCCGCTATCGCCGAGCACCAGATTGCTGTCCATCGTCAGCTCGGTGTCGTTGGTGGCGTCGATGCTCTCCCAGTTCTGGAGCCGGCTGACCCCATCCAGTTTGACGTTGTCCAGTGTCAGCGCGTCGGTACCGAGGCCGCCTGATATGGCATCCGTGGCACCGAGATTGGCGTTGGTGAGGTTGCTGAGCCTGGCGGTGTCGTTGTCGCCGCCGAGATCGACGGCGCCATAGATGATGCCGCCACCGTTCCAGACGAAATCGTCGGCGCCAAAACTCATCAGTATATCGCCACCGACCGTGCCCCCGGTGATCGTGACACTGTCATTGCCGCCGCTGACGCTGATGTTGCCGCCGATGGTGCCGCCCGACAGGATGATCGTGTCCTTGTCGAAGCCGGTGACGAGGTTGCGGTCGATGGTGCCGCCGGACATGTTGAAGTAATTCTGGTCGAGCTTCATGTTGACGCGGCCGATGCGGCCACCGGTCATCACGGCGCGGTCGCCATCGTCGAAGAAATCGACGATGCGTCCGCCGGTCATGGTGAAGGTGTCGAGGCCGTCGCCCTGGTTGAGCGAGCCGATCTGGCCGCCGCTCATGTTGAAGTCGTCGATGCCGGCGCCCTGCTGGACATTGCCGGCGACGGTCCCCGCGCCAATGGTGAAAAAATCCGTGCCGCCACCCTGATCGACGGTGCCGGTGATGGTGCCGGACTGCATGTCGATGCGGTCCGTGCCGACGCCAAAGCTGACATTGCCTGATATCTGCCCGGTGCCGCCGGCAGGAAAATTGAGCGTGTTGTCGCCATCGGCATCGGTGAGGCTGCCGCCAGAGTCGCCGCTATCGCAGGTGTAGACGGTGTTTCCAGCGGATGGACCCAGCACGCATGCGGCAAACGCGGCGGAGTTGGGCAGCAACGCAAAAGCTGTAGTTGAGAAGATGCTAATAAGCCACGGGTGTAGCGGCTGCGGCTTTCGCCGGAGCGAAGCAACTGCCACCTGAGCATCCCCCGAACGACTGTTCGGAGGCGAGTTCTTCATATGCCGCATCGCGTCCCCCCTCGATTCGCGATTCCAGCCCCCGCCAGCCGCCGTAATGAAGACACAATTCATTCGATTTTACAAAGCCTAATCTGCCCCGCATGGTTGCTAAACTGCAAAGACTACTTAAATGATCTGGCGTAGCGCGCGGTTGGCGTGTCCGTGGCCCATGCTTTAGGATCGGTTTGGGCCGAAGGATCGAGGCCCTGTCACGAATCGATGAAAGGACATCGCATGGCAACCAGGGACGTATTCGGCCTGGCGCTTTCGGGCGCGACGGCGGCGGGATCCACCCCCTACAGCCAGGCGGTGCGTGAACTGCAGTGCTTCATCGGCGACCCCGTAGCCTCCGTCGACCGCGCCATCGCGGAAGATCCCGGCTTCGTCATGGCGCATGTCTTCAAGGGCTATCTGTTCGGCCTCGCCACCGAGCGGGAGGCGACAGCGGTGGCCAAGGCTTGCCATGAGGCGTCACTGCCGCTTGCCGCGACCACGCGCGAGCGGGCGCATGTCACAGCCCTGGGTCATCTCGCCAACGGACGCTGGCATCAAGCCAGCCGCATTCTCGAGGACATCACCATCGAGACCCCGCGCGACGGGCTGGCGCTGCAGGTCGGCCACCAGATCGATTTCTTCACCGGCAATGCACGCATGCTGCGCGACCGCATCGCACGCGCCCTGCCGTCCTGGCAAAGCGGCATGCCCGGCTACCACGCCATGCTCGGCATGCACGCCTTCGGGCTGGAGGAAATGGGTGACTATGTGAGGGCCGAGCAGCTTGGCCGCGCGGCGGTCGACATCGAGCCGCGCGACGGCTGGGCGCAGCATGCCGTCGCCCATGTTATGGAGATGCAGAGCCGGCAAAGGGATGGCATCGCCTGGATGCAGGCCAACCCGGAAGCGTGGACAAGGGAGAGTTTCCTGCAGGTCCACAATTGGTGGCACCTGGCGCTGTTCCACTATGATCTCGGCGAGACCGACGCGGTGCTGGCCCTCTATGACGGCCCCATTTACAGCGTGCAATCGACGATGGCGCTCAACATGGTCGATGCCTCGGCAGTCCTGTGGCGGCTCGCCCTCGGCGGCGTCGATGTCGGCGACCGCTGGGCGGCGCTCGCCGCCAATTGGCATAAGGCCGGCGCCGGCAATTATGCCTTCAACGATGCCCACGCGATGATGGCCTTTGTCGGTGCAGGGTTAGATGCGCCGGCCCTCGCTTTGCTTGAGGCTCAGCGCGAGGCCATGCGTGGCAGCGACGACAATGCGGCTTTCACGCGGGATGTCGGCCATCCGCTGACGCTCGCCGTCAAGGCATTCGGTGAGGGCAATTACGCCGAGACCGTGCGCCTGATCCGGCCGATCCGATCGATCTCCCATCGCTTCGGCGGCAGCCACGCCCAGCGGGATGTTATCGACCTGACGCTGATCGAGGCAGCGTTGCGCGCCGGTGACGGTGCGCTGGCCAGGGCGCTCACGGCCGAGCGTTCGATGGCGCGGCCCGACAGTCCGCTGTCAGCGCTGTTTGTGCGACGCGCCGCCGATTTGTCGGAGAATTGACCCGAAGCGGATCTTGTTTTAAAAACTGGCCAAGTCAGATTTTTTCGAGACCCGAAAAAATTAACTGGCGTGGGAGGAAGACATGTATCTGGGCCTCGATCTCGGAACGTCGGGCGTCAAGGCGCTGCTGATCGATGCCGGGCAAACCGTCATCGGTTCCGGCCATGGTTCGCTTGATGTTTCACGGCCGCATCCCGGATGGTCGGAACAGAATCCCGAGCACTGGATCCGGGCCTGCGAAGACGCAATTGCCGAGCTCAAATCCTCCCATCCGGATGAACTCGCGGCAGTCAAGGGAATTGGCC
>NZ_RZQI01000636.1:0-3514 GCF_003998335.1 Mesorhizobium sp. M7A.F.Ca.CA.002.05.1.1
CACCAGGACCATCCTCGGCCACCAGCGCGAGGAGGAGCCGATGCCGAGCCCCGTCGCCATCCGACCTGCGCGATCAGGAGCCAGGTAATGGGCTTGATGGACAAACACGCAATCATCGAGAAGAACGCCACGCTTCTTCTCGTTGGCTCGCTGCTCGTGGTGACGGTCGGCGGCATCGTCGAGATCGCGCCTCTCTTCTATCTCGACAATACGATCGAGAAGGTGGAAGGCATGCGCCCCTATTCGCCGCTCGAACTTGTCGGGCGCAACATCTATATGCGCGAGGGCTGCTACCTCTGTCATAGCCAGATGATCAGGCCGTTCCGCGACGAAGTTGAGCGCTATGGCCACTACAGCCTGGCTGCCGAGTCCATGTACGATCACCCCTTCCAGTGGGGATCGAAGCGTACCGGGCCGGATCTCGCCAGAGTTGGCGACCGCTACTCGAATGCATGGCATGTCGCGCATCTTACCGACCCGCGCTCGGTGGTGCCGGAATCGATCATGCCGAGCTATGGGTTCCTGAAAGACACGCCGATCGACGTGAAGGATTTCTCGACGCATCTGGTCGCCAACAGGCTTGTAGCCGTCCCTTACACGGATGACATGATCGCCCACGCCAATGCGGATCTGGGGGCGCAGGCCGATCCCAATGCCGACACATCAGGCCTTGAGGCGCGTTACCCAAAAGCCAAGATCGGCGACTTCGACGGCAACCCGCAACAGGTCACCGAAATGGATGCCCTGCTCGCCTACCTGCAGATGCTTGGCACACTGGTCGACTTCAAAAATTACGACGAAGCCGCCGGCTACCGCTGAGGAGAACGCTGATGACCTACAATTTGATGCGGGCGTTTGCCGACAGCTGGGGCCTGGTTGCGATGGCGCTGTTCTTCGTGGGGTGCATCGCCTTTGCCCTACGCCCCGGCAGCCGAAGGCTGGCCGACGAAGCGGCCCGCATTCCGCTCGAGGACGAGTGATCATGAGCGACGAGCATATCGATGAAATCTCTGGCGTCTCGACCACCGGCCACGAATGGGATGGTATCCGGGAGCTGAACAACCCGCTTCCCAGATGGTGGGTCATCACTTTTTACGTCACCATTGTCTGGGCGATAGGCTACACCATTGCCTATCCAGCATGGCCTCTGTTGCACTCGGCGACAACGGGTGTGCTCGGCTATTCCAGCCGCAACGAGGTCAGGAACGAGCTGACCGCGGCTGAGGCCGCCAAGGGCAAATATATCTCGGCGGTGGAGTCCAAGAGCGTCTCGGAAATCGCCGCGGACGACGGCCTGCGCGAATTCGCAATCGCCGCCGGTGGCGCCGCTTTCAAGGTCAATTGCGTACAATGTCACGGCTCCGGCGCCCAGGGTTCCAAGGGCTTTCCCAATCTCAACGACGACGACTGGCTATGGGGCGGCAAGGCCGAGCAGATCCAGCAGACGATTACGCACGGCATCCGCTTTGCGACTGATGCGGAAACGCGGCTGTCGGAAATGCCGGCCTTCGGCGACATCATTACCGCCGACCAGATCGCACAAGTCAGCGCCTACGTGGCCAGCCTTTCCGGCAAGGTCCGCGATGCAAGTCTGATCCAACCCGGCGCCAAGGTCTTTGCCGAGAATTGCGTGGCCTGTCACGGCGACAATGCAAAAGGCAACAGGGAATTCGGCGCCCCCGACCTGACCGATGCGATCTGGCTCTATGGATCCGGTGAGACAGCCATCGCCGCACAGGTCCGTGCGCCAAAACAGGGCGTCATGCCGGCCTGGGTTGGCCGTCTCGGCGAGATCAAGGTCAAGGAACTTGCAGTTTATGTCCATTCGCTTGGCGGCGGAGAATAGGAATGGAAGCCCTATTCTTCGGTCCCCCCTGCCAAGCGGACGAGGCCTGGCGTGAGCCGGGCCTCGACACCATCCCTAATGCGATCTGCACAACCCGGCAAGGCTATCCTACGGCGAGGCTTTACGACAGGTGCCCCTGACATCGGCTGGGAAAGTGGAGTTGCACATGCGTGACAAGACGCAGTTGACAGGGCTCGAAACAGAAACTGTCAATTCCGCCAAAACCCGCAAGCCGCTTTATGCCGCGCGTCAAAAGATCTTTCCGAAGCGCGCCTCGGGCAACTTTCGTCGCTTCAAATGGCTGGTGATGACGATCACACTTGGCATCTATTACCTGGCTGCGTGGCTGCCTTGGGCTCGCGGTCCATTTGCCCCGGACCAGGCAGTCCTGCTCGATCTCGCGAACCGGCGCTTCTACTTCTTCTTCATCGAGATATGGCCCCAGGAATTCTTCTATGTGGCCGGCCTCCTGGTCATGGCGGGCGTCGGTCTTTTCCTGATCACCTCGACTGTCGGCCGTGCCTGGTGCGGCTATGCATGCCCTCAGACGGTGTGGGTCGATCTGTTCCTCGTCGTCGAACGTGCGATCGAGGGGGACCGTAACGCCCGCATGAAGCTCGATGCAGGTCCCTGGACCGCGCGCAAGCTCATGCTGCGCGTGTTCAAGCACACCATCTGGCTCGTCATAGGCGCGGCGACTGGCGGCGCCTGGATCTTCTATTTTGCCGATGCGCCGACGCTGGTCGGCGAACTCTTCACCGGCACCGCGGCGCCCGTCGCCTACATCACCGTCGCCGTCCTGACGGCGACCACCTACACGTTCGGCGGGCTGATGCGAGAACAGGTCTGCACCTATATGTGCCCATGGCCGCGCATCCAGGCGGCCATGCTCGACGAAAGTTCGCTCACCGTCACCTACAATGACTGGCGCGGCGAACCGCGTTCTCGCCATGCGAAGAAGGTGCAAGCTGCAGGGCAGTCCGTCGGCGACTGCGTCGACTGCAATGCCTGCGTCGCGGTCTGCCCGATGGGGATCGACATTCGCGATGGCCAGCAGCTCGAATGCATCACCTGCGCGCTCTGCATCGACGCCTGTGACGGCGTCATGGACAAGCTCGGCAAGGAGCGCGGGCTGATCTCCTACGCGACGCTCTCCGACTACAACACCAATATGATGCTGGCAACCGCGGGCGGCTCCAGTTCAGTCAACCCGTCGCTGGTCAGGACCGCTGATGGCCTGTTCTCCGACAAGGTAGCGCATTTCCACATCCGCAAGATCTTTCGGCCGCGCACCTACGTCTACATGGGCTTGTGGTCGCTGATCGGCCTCGGCCTGCTCTATTCCCTGCTGACGCGCGACCGGCTCGAACTAAACGTGTTGCATGATCGCAATCCTCAGTTCGTCACGCTGTCCGACGGCTCCATCCGCAATGGCTATACCGTCAAGCTGCTCAACATGATCCCGGAGCCGCGGACGCTCGTCGTCACGATCCAAGGCCTGGATGGAGCTGACATGAGCGTGGTCGGCGAAGATATCCCGGCAGGCCGCTCATTCGCCATTCCGGTCGAACCCGACCGCCTGAAAATGCTGAAAGTCTTCGTGCGCCAGCCCGCGGGCCAGATCCGCGCGCCGGCGCAGACTTTCAAGTTCCGCGTCGAGGACAGAGC
>NZ_RZQI01000637.1:0-3514 GCF_003998335.1 Mesorhizobium sp. M7A.F.Ca.CA.002.05.1.1
CTTTCTCGGTAAGGATGGTCATCCGGCTCATGCGGCGCGCTCCTTGAGCGATGGCGCTACGCCGCAAACGATTGTGCGGTGCGCGTCCATATCGATGTTGCGACCGGACAGCAGAACAACCACCGGCCCGTCCGACCTGACCTTGCCGGCCAGCAGTGCGGCGATGCCGACAGCGCCCGCGCCCTCGACGATTTCGCGCTCCTGCGCATAGGCGTGACGGATTCCGGCGGCGATCTCGTCTTCGCTGAGCAGGATGACATCATCGAGCAGGTCGCGGCACATGGCGAAGGTCAGCCGATTGTCGAGGCCGATGCCGCCGCCGAGCGAATCCGCCAGCGTCGGCAATTCTTCCACCAATACCGGTTGGCCCGCATCGAGGCTGGCCTTCATCGCCGCGCCACGCGCCATCGAGACACCGATGACTTTTGTCCGGGGGCTGACGCCTTTGATGGCCGTAGCAACCCCTGAGGCGAGCCCACCGCCGGAGAGTTGGACCAGAACGAGGGCGGCATCCGGGACCTGCCCGATTATCTCAAGCCCGACCGTGCCTTGCCCGGCGATAATGTCGGGATGGTCGAAGGGCGGCAGCATCACCAGCCCCTCTTGCGCCACCAGCCGATCGACCTCCTGCTGGGCATCGTCCTGGCTGTCGCCGATAATGCGGACCTCCGCGCCAAGCCGGCGGATCTCGTCGAGCTTGTTGCCGGGCACCAGGCGCGACATGCAGATTACGGCGCGCATGCCCTCAAGCTTCGCCGCATGCGCCAGCGCGCGGCCATGATTGCCGGTCGAGGCCGCGACCACGCCCCGCGCCTTCTGTTCGGCGTTCAACGAGGCGACGGCGTTCGAGGCGCCACGCAGCTTGAAGCTGCCGGTGGTCTGCCGGTGTTCGAGCTTGAGGTGAACGGGGACGCCCAGTTGTTCGGATAGGCTCGGGGACAGCACGGTCGGCGTGCGCTCGACTTTGCCAGCGATACGGTCACGGGCGATACGGATGTCCGCTAGGGCGACGGCGCGCGTCATGGGGCGACCCCCTCTGGCCTGCCGGCCATCTCCCCCTCGAGGGGGGAGATTGGCAGCTTCGACGCTGCCGTTCTTCCTGTCACGTCGGTGATTGGCGAAAGCCGGGCAGCAGCTAATCTCCCCCCTCGAGGGGGAGATGGCCGGCAGGCCAGAGGGGGTCGCTCGTGAATGTGGGACATCGTCTTACTGAACCAACGGCAACGTCATCAGCCGCCCGAACTCAGGATGCGGCGCCTCATCCCCGCACAATCTCAGGCAGTTCCAGGCGGTCGCCTGGTTGCTGGTCACCACGGGACGTCCGATCGCCTTTTCCATGCCGGTGAGCGCGAGGGCGCTACGCAGCGCCGTGCAGGACACGAACAGCGCATCGGCGCTGGCGTCGGTCGCTTCCCGCGCAAGATCGACAAGGGTTGCCGGTGCGATGCGCGCCATCTCGCGGTCGTCCTCGAAACCGAGGCAGGTGAAGCTGACGATCTCGAAGCCGCGCGCCGCGAAATAGGCGGCCATCGGCCTGGATGTCTCGACCGTGTAGGGAGTGAGGATGCTGAGCTTGTTTGCGCCCAGCGCACGCAGCCCGCGCACGCCCGCCATCGGCGGTGTGACCACCGGCACGCCGGGCTTTGCGACCTGGATCGCCGCCTCGATCTCGGCATCGCCGATTACCACCGAGGCCGAAGTGCAGGAATAGCAGATGGCATCGAGCTTCTCGTCCGGCAGGATCAGGGCGGCGCCCGCCGTCAGCGCCGGCTGCATCTTGCGCAGGTTTTCAGGCGTCGTCGGGTTGGCATAGGGAATGCGCGCGACATAGACGCCGACCCGCTCGCTCGCCACCATGCGGCGGAAATCCGGTTCGCTGGTGTGGTCAGTGGCCAGGATGATCAGGCCGATGCGCATGTCGAGCGGGCGTGCATCCAGCGCCGGCCGTTTCGGGTAGATCTTGATCTCGGGCAAGGGTTTCATCGGTTACCTCTCGATCTTGCCGTAGCGGCGTTCCAGCCAGCGCAGCAGCACGACCGAAAACAGACTGATGACCAGGAAGAAAGCACCGACCAAGGTGATCGGCTCGATATAGCGATAGTAGGTGTTGGCGACGCTTTTGGCCTGGTTCATCAGTTCCAGCACGGTGATTGCCGACAGCAGCGGCGTTTCCTTGAACATGGCGATGAAATAATTGGCGAGCGCCGGAATCATCGGCGGGATGGCCTGCGGAATGATGATGTGGGTCCAGGTCTGACTGGCGCTCAAATTGCATGCCTTGGCGGCCTCCCATTGGCCGCGCGGCACATTGTCGATGCCGGCACGATAAACCTCGGCCGTGTAGGTGCCGTAATGCAGCCCGAGCCCGATGACACCGGCGACCAGCGGCGGCAACAGGATGCCGATGTCGGGCAGCACGTAGAAAATGAAATAGAGCTGCACCAGCAGCGGCGTGCCACGGATGAATTCAGCCGCCCAGCCGACCGTGCGCGACAGCGCTTTGTTGGGCGAGCGGCGCGCCAGCGCAATGCCCAGCCCGACGACCGCCGCCAGCACCGAGCCGAGCAGCGTCGCCAGGATGGTGATCTTCACCCCCTGGATCAGCGTCGGCATGATTTCCCAGACGAAATTCCAATCCCATTCCATCAGCAGGCCCAATTTATCAGAAGGAAATTGGCCATCAGGCACGCACCCCATCGAGGCCGCGCGCCATGCGTCGTTCCAGCGAGCGCACGCCCCACGAGATGAGCAGGGCGAGGATGAAATAGATGATCAGGATGGTGGTGAATGGCACCAGGGTGTTGCCGGTCTGGGCGCGCACCACCTGCGCCTGGAAGGTCAGGTCGGTGAGCGAGATCAGCGACACCACGGCGGTCGCCTTGAGCAATTCGATGGCGTTGTTGCCGAAAGTCGGCAGCATCACCAGCAGCGCCTGCGGCAGGATGATGTGGCGCATGCCTTGCCACCGCCCGAGATTGAGCGCGGTGCAGGCCTCATACTGTTCGCGGCCGATCGACTGGATGGCGCCGCGCACGACTTCGGCGGCGTAGGCGCCGACATTGAGGCCGAGCGCCAGCACGCCGGCCTGCAACGGGGTCAACGAAATGCCGATGAAGGGCAGCACGAAATAGGCCCAGAACAACTGCACGAAGATCGAGGTGCCGCGGAAGAATTCGATATAGGCGGTGGCCAACCAACGCAGCGCAAAGAAGCGCGATACGCGCCCCATGCCGGCGAGGAAGGCCATGATCAACGCCAGCACCGACCCCATCAGCGTCAGCTCGATGGTGACAAGCGCTCCCTGCAATATCAGGCCGAAATAGCCGGACCACTGGGTCATTTACGTTCCAACGTTGGGTTTAGCTCCTTCTCCCCGTACGGGGAGAAGATGCCGGCAGGCAGATGAGGGGCGGCACTAGAGTCTCAGAACTTGGCGCCGCCCCTCATCCATCACTTCGTGACACCTTCTCCCCGTTGAACGGGGAGAAGGAAAAATCACTTCGCCGCGCAGAGC
>NZ_RZQI01000638.1:0-3503 GCF_003998335.1 Mesorhizobium sp. M7A.F.Ca.CA.002.05.1.1
GCGCCGCCCGGTGCGCATTCTGGCGCGCCTGGGCGTCGGGGAATTCCAGGCGCCGCGCTTTTCCGCGGCCATGATGTCGGCCGTGCTGATTTTCTCGAGCAGTGCCTATGGCGCCTATCTCGGCGGTCATGTCGAGGGTATCGTGCAGAGCATCACCGCCCGTACCGGCTTTGCCGTCGATCAGGTCAAGGTGGTCGGCAATCGCCAGACCTCGGAAATCGACATACTCGACAGGCTTGAACTCGACGGTTGGACGTCGCTGATCGGCTTTAATGCCGAGGCCGCGCGGGAACGAATTGCGACATTGCCGTGGATCGAGGTCGCGGCCGTCCGCAAGGTCTACCCGCATACTCTGGAAGTGCGCGTCGAGGAGCGTGAGGCTTTCGCGCTCTGGCAACAGGGTGACGCGCTTTCGGTCATCGAGCGGAATGGCGCCATGATCGCGCCGTTCTCGGGCGGCAAGCAGGCGCTCCTGCCGCTGCTGATCGGCATCGGCGCGCCGGCGAGCGCGCCCGATTTCCTGGCCAAGGTCGAGAAATATCCCGAGCTCGCGAGCCGGATCAAGGGTTATATCCGTGTTGGCGAACGGCGCTGGGACCTGAAGCTGGACAATGGCATCACCATCAAGCTTCCCGAGGATGACGAGGAACAGGCGCTCGCCGAACTCGTCAAGATGGATCATGACAACGGCTTGCTGTCGCGCGACATCGCCGCCGTCGACATGCGCCTGACGGACCGGCTGGTCGTGCAGTTGACGGCGGAAGCGGCGACGCAGCGCGAAGCCGCCCTCAACGAGAAACCCAAGAGCCTGAAGCGCAAGCCGGAGACGAAGATATGAACTGGCTTGGCGGTCCTGGCGATGCCGCGTCGCGCCGGTCCGGCACCCTGACGGTGCTGGATGTCGGTTCGAGCAAGGTCTGCTGCATGGTGGCCAAGCTGAAGCCATGCGATGACGGCAAGCTGCTGCGCGGCCGCTCGCACCGGATCCAGGTGATCGGCATCGGCCATCAGAAATCGCAAGGCGTGAAGTCGGGTGTCGTGGTTGACCTCGATAGGGCGGAACATGCCATCCGCCTTTCCGTCGACGCGGCCGAGCGCATGGCCGGGCTAACGGTCGATTCGCTGATCGTCAACATGACGGCCGGCCGGCTGAAGAGCGAAGCCTTCTCCGCCACCATCAATCTAGGCGGCCACGAGGCCGACGAGGCCGACATCAAGCGCGTTCTCGGTGCCGGCGCCAAGCAGGCGCTGAAGGCCGAGCGCGAGGTGATCCATTCGCTTCCCGTCGGTTTCTCGCTCGATGCCGAACGCGGCGTGCGCGATCCGCGCGGCATGGTCGGCGACGCACTCGGCGTCGACATGCATGTGCTGACCGGCGACGCCGCGCCGATGCGCAATCTGGAGCTTTCCATCAACCGTT
This sequence comes from Mesorhizobium sp. M7A.F.Ca.CA.002.05.1.1, assembly GCF_003998335.1. Taxonomy (NCBI): domain Bacteria; kingdom Pseudomonadati; phylum Pseudomonadota; class Alphaproteobacteria; order Hyphomicrobiales; family Phyllobacteriaceae; genus Mesorhizobium; species Mesorhizobium sp. M7A.F.Ca.CA.002.05.1.1. The sequence continues at coordinate 1,421 of NZ_RZQI01000638.1, forward strand.
CGCATCTGTCGGTCGAGCGCATGGTGGCGACGCCCTATGCCAGCGGCCTGGCGGCCTTGGTCGACGACGAGCTGGAAATGGGCGCGGCCTGCATCGACATGGGCGGCGGCACGACGACGATCTCGGTGTTTTCGGAAGGCAAGTTCGTCCATGGCGACGCCATCGCCATCGGCGGCAACCACGTCACGATGGACATGGCCAAGGGGCTGTCGACCTCGCTCGATGCCGCCGAACGGCTGAAGGTGATGCATGGCTCGGCACTGCCGGGCAGCGCCGACGACCGCGACCTGGTCTCGATCCAGCCGATCGGCGACGACGGTGACGTGCCCTTGCAGATCCCGCGCTCGGTGATGACGCGCATCGTGCGCGCCCGCATCGACGAGACGCTCGAACTGCTGCGCGACCGGCTGAACAAGTCCGGCTATGGCAATGCAGTGGGCAAGCGTGTGGTTCTTACCGGTGGCGCCAGCCAGCTTGCCGGCCTGCCGGAGGCGGCGCGCCGCATCCTGGGACGCAATGTGCGCATCGGCCGCCCGCTCGGCGTGGCCGGTCTGCCGGAAGCGGCGAAGGGGCCGGCCTTCTCGGCTGCGGTGGGGCTTCTGATCTATCCGCAGATGGCGAGCTTCGAGAGCCATCCGGCGAAAGGAATTTCCGGTCTCAAAATGACCGGAACGGGCGGAAAACTGCATCGCATGAGTCAGTGGTTGAGAGACAGTTTCTAAAATTGACGGGGACAGCCCCATAGGCGGCCGCGGCGGCGAAGCGGCGTGAAAGGCAAAGGACGGAGACAATGACCATCAATCTGCAAAAGCCGGACATCACCGAGCTTAAGCCGCGCATCACCGTGTTCGGTGTCGGCGGCGGCGGCGGCAATGCCGTCAACAACATGATCACCGCCGGTCTGCGCGGTGTCGAGTTCGTGGTGGCCAACACCGACGCGCAGGCGCTGACCATGTCGAAGGCCGGCCGCCTGATCCAGCTCGGCGCGCATGTCACCGAAGGCCTTGGCGCCGGCTCGCAGCCGGAAGTCGGCCGTGCGGCGGCGGAAGAGTGCATCGATGAAATCCTCGATCACCTGACCAACACCCATATGTGCTTCGTCACCGCCGGCATGGGCGGCGGCACCGGCACCGGTGCTGCTCCGGTCGTTGCCCGCGCAGCGCGCGAAAAGGGCATCCTCACCGTCGGCGTCGTCACCAAGCCGTTCCACTTCGAAGGCCAGCGCCGCATGAAGACAGCGGATTTCGGCATCGAGGAATTGCAGAAATGCGTCGATACGCTGATCGTCATCCCCAACCAGAACCTGTTCCGGCTGGCCAATGACAAGACCACCTTCGCCGATGCCTTCGCCATGGCCGACCAGGTGCTCTATTCCGGTGTCGCCTGCATCACCGACCTGATGGTCAAGGAAGGCCTGATCAATCTCGACTTCGCCGACGTCCGTTCCGTCATGCGCGAGATGGGCAAGGCGATGATGGGCACCGGCGAGGCTTCCGGCGAGGGCCGCGCGATGGCCGCCGCCGAAGCGGCGATCGCCAACCCGCTGCTCGACGAGACATCGATGAAGGGCGCCAAGGGCCTGCTGATCTCGATCACCGGCGGCCGCGACCTGACGCTGTTCGAAGTCGACGAAGCCGCGACCCGTATCCGCGAGGAAGTCGACCAGGACGCCAACATCATCCTGGGCGCCACTTTCGACGAGGAACTCGAAGGCGTCATCCGCGTCTCGGTGGTTGCCACCGGCATCGACAAGTCGGCGGCTGAAATCGCCGCCGCGCCGATCTCGATCCGCACGGCGCCTCCGAAGCCGGCCAGCCGCCCGGCGGCTCAGATCGCGGAGGTTCGTCCGGCGCCTGTCCAGCAGGCGGCATACGAGCCACGCGCTATCGACCCGGTCGCGGAAGCCATCCATCTGGCCGAAGCCAATGCGGCGGCCATGGCGCAGGCGCGCCCGGCCCCGGTCGCCCACGCTGAAGATTTCCGCCCGCAGAGCAAGATCTTCCAGGCGCCGCCCGCCCAGCCGATGCCGCAGCCGGTGGTCCAGCAGATGCAGCCGGCCCCGCAGCCGCGCGAGATGCTGCAG
>NZ_RZQI01000639.1:0-3498 GCF_003998335.1 Mesorhizobium sp. M7A.F.Ca.CA.002.05.1.1
CTCCACCTGTGCTTTATGGTGGCAGCGTCAATCCAGGCAACGCGGCCGAACTCATCGGCCAGCCGCATATCGATGGCCTGTTCATCGGCCGCTCGGCGTGGCAAGCGGAAGGCTATATCGACATTCTGAAAAAGGCGTCGGCCGCCATCGCGCGCTGACTGCCAAAAGACCTAGCAAAGGAGCTCATCATCATGAAGATCGCACTCGGAGCCGACAGCGCCGGCAAGCCGCTGCTCGACGTCATCGCCAAGCATCTCGCCACCAAGCCGGAACTGCAGGTCGTCGACCTAAGCCAGGCCGGATTCTACGCCGATATCGCCGCCTCGGTCGGCCACGAAATTCTCGACGGCAATTACGACCGGGCCATCCTGTTTTGCGGCACCGGCATCGGCGTCAGCATCTCCGCCAACAAGGTCCCGGGCATTCGCGCCGCATTGACCCACGACACCTATTCCGCCGAGCGCGCCGCCAAGTCCAACAACGCCCAGATCATCACCATGGGCGCCCGCGTCATCGGTCCCGAACTAGCGAAATCGATCGCCGACGCATGGTTGGCCTCGGAGTTCGATCCGAATGGCCCCTCCGCCACAAACGTGCAGGCCATCGACAAGCTCGACGCCAAGCGCTGAAAGACGCGGGGAACCCGTTACTGAGTTAACTGGTCAAGGCGACCCGCATCGCCTCGATCACGGTAACGGCGGACGCTGCGCCCGGGTCCATGTGGCCAAGCGAGCGTTCGCCGAGGCGCGATGCCCGGCCTTTCGTGGCGACCATCGACTTAGTCGCCTCCGCGCCTGCGTTTGCCGCTTGTGCAGCAGCTTCGAGACTGCCCGCCAGATCCTTGCCGGAGGTCAGCGCTTCGCCCGCTGCCTGCGCAGCCGGCGCCCATGCATCGATCATCGTCTTTTCGCCAGGCTCGGCCTTGCCGCGATCCTGAATGCCCTTGGCCATAGCCTGGAACAGGGCGACCACGTCCGAATCGTCGAGCGTCGTCTTGCCCTTGACGGCTGCCGCGCCCCGCATGAACGCGGTCGCATAGAGCGGCCCGGAGGAAGCGCCGACGGCATTCAGGAACGATTTGGCAGCGGTGTTCAGCAAGGTGGTCGGGTCGGTTGCCTCTGCATCCAGTGCGGCGACGGCATCGCGTGCAGCGGAAAATCCAAGCTCCATCGCGATGCCGTGGTCGGCGTCGCCGATAACCCCGTCAAGCGCGCACAGTCGGTCCCGGTCGGCGGACATGGCGGTTGCGATCGCCGCGAACATCGCGACAAGGTGGGCGGTGTCGATTGTCGTCATGTCTTAGTCCTTGCCACAGAAGTGGGTTTAGCCGGCGCGAAACATGGCGCAGTCGCAGGGGTGATCCAGCATCGTCTGCAACTCGCCGTCGAGTTGGTGCAGCGTGATCGATGCACCAGCCATTTCGAGCGAGGTGCAGTAATTGCCGACCCAGCTTGCGTGTATGGACACACCGATCTCATCGAGCCTCTGCTTCACGCGCCGGTTCATGATGTAGAGTTCCATCAGCGGCGTTGAGCCCAGCGAATTGACGAGCACCGCGACCTTGTCGCCGCGCGTAGGCGCCATCTCGTCGAGGATCCTGTCCAGCATCTCGTCGGTGATCTCGTCGGCTGTTTTCAACTTTTCGCGCGCGATGCCCGGCTCGCCATGGATGCCCATGCCGATCTCCATCTCGTCCGGCCCGATCTCGAAATTCGGCCGGCGGGTCTGCGGCAGCGAACAGGGCGACAGCGCCACGCCCATGGTGAAGGTGTGGTCGTTGGCCTTGCCGGCGATGCGCTCGCATTCGTCGAAGGACAGCATCCGGTCGCAGGCGGCACCGGCCGCCTTAAAGATGAAGAAATTGCCGGCGACGCCGCGCCTCTTGTGCCGCTGGTCGCGCGGTGCCGAGGCGACGTCGTCGGTGCTCAGCACCGTGCGCACCTCGATGTCGTCCATGGCGGCCATCTCGGCCGCCATGTCGAAATTCATCACGTCGCCGGCATAGTTGCCGTACATGAACAGCACGCCGGCGCCGCCGCTGACTGCCTTTGCGCATTCGAGGATCGGGTCCGGCGGTGGCGAGGCGAAGACATTGCCGATGGCCGCCGCATCGGCCAATCCCTTGCCGACGAAGCCAAGAAAGCTCGGCTCGTGGCCCGAGCCGCCGCCAATGACGAGGCCCACCTTGCCCTGGCGCGGTCCGTCGCAGGCGATGATGGAGCGTGGGCTACCCTCCACGCTTTTGAGATGGCGGGGATGGGCTGCCAGGATGCCTTCCAGCATCTCGTCGACGGCGCGGTTGCCGGCATTGATGATCTTCTTGGTCTGCACCCGGCATCCTCCCGATTTCGGCATTTTCGCAGATAATACCGGGTGTTACCGGGATTTCCACCCGGCAAGGAGCATTTCGTGCGCAGAGGTGTTCCCGCAGGCTATCACCTGGACGTAGGCGTTAGTTGTTTCAACCGCCGAGGCCGTCGCGGATGGCTGAGAAATAGCGATCGGTTCCGACCTGGCCGCCCTTGAGCGCGACCTCCAAGCCGTCGATCGCCTTGACGCGCGCGTGAGCAACGCAGAGCGGCGAACCCGGCGAAGCGGGCAGCGGCATGCGGATTGTCAGGGCATCGACACCCATCTCGCCCAGCGCGTGGCTCGACGTATCGCCGCCGGCAATGACCACGCGCCGCAGGCTCTGTTCGATCGTCAGGCTGCGAAGGATTTCTCCGAGTCCGCGGCCAAGCCTGTGGCGGGCGCCTTCCTGCCGGTCGATTTCGGCGCCCCTGTCGGCAGTGGGACCAAGCGCGGTGTAGAGGATGACGCTGCGCCCGGCTTGCAGACTGGCACGGCCGCTTGCCGTTGCGCGCGTGATCGACTGCTGCGAAGCCTCCGAAACCAGTTCGACCGGGTCGACCTCGATGCCGTCGAAACCGTCGGTCAGGGCATGCCGGATCTGCCGTTCCGTGGTCGGCGAGCAACTGCCCGACACGACGGCTATCCGCTCGGCTGCGCCCGGTGGCGTGAAGCCATGTCCGGCGCCGACAATGCCATTCGACGCCCATTCGGCCAGCAACGCATACTCGACCCCGGACGAGCCGACGACAAAAGAACCGCCGGGCTTGCGAACGCGCCACAGCTCCTTGCCGGCAAGGGCCTGGGTTTCCAGATTGTCGACATCGACAAGCACGATGCCGGTGCCGTTTCCGATCATGCGATCGAACGCCACCGACCGCGACGCCGACTGCAGCGTCGCAAGGTCGACCAGCCCCGAGCTCAGCGCCGTCTGCCGCGACAGATGGATCAGCAGGTCCGACTCATCCATCGGCGTCGTCGGGTGGCGGCTCATCACCGGGTGGCGGTCGATGCGGAAATATTGGTCGCGATAGGCGGCGAACAGGTGGCCGAAGGCGGTGTAGCGCTTGAGCTGCGGCGCGCCGACCAGCAGCGGCACGCTGGCTTGCGCGAACACCGAGCGGCCGATCTCGGTGGCCCGGCCGATGC
>NZ_RZQI01000640.1:0-3492 GCF_003998335.1 Mesorhizobium sp. M7A.F.Ca.CA.002.05.1.1
GCCGCAAGCACAAGCTAATATATCCCCGACTCTTATGCCTATGGTGCTATCGCGGAATGGCCTGACGGGCAGTCTAGGCCAACAGGATTAATTGCTGCGCTTTCATTCTGCCAGTAGCTTGCAGGCCTGGTCATTTAGCCCACCTTTGTGCCCAGATGGGTCGGCACGCTCACCGTTACCGGTGCGTGGTAACTTGATCGTGCCGACCTCACCTTTGACACATGGAACCGATGCCCCTGTGGCAACCGAAGAAACTGGCGAACGCGCCGCATTGAAGCTCGTCCGAATGGCTACGAGCAGGTATGCCCGCCCGGCGTGCTGCCATCTGAGGAAGCCCTCCTTGGTCTCTACGGCCCCGAACCGATCCACGAAGGCGAAGCTCTGCCCAGGCGATTATTGAGACCGTCGAGGGTCTGACGAAGGAAGCCCGCCGCTGAAGGACACTGACAGCGACGGGCCTTGCACCAGAGCTTGGACTTGTCTCAACCAAGCACATTTCCAACTTCGGTTGCGAAAGCTTGTTCCAGCCCTACGAGAAAGATTTAGCGCTAGCCGACGTCTGACGAAGTAGGCCGCCCGTCACTGGACTTCAGGGAAATCAGTGACGGGCCTCTGCTCGGGTGTTTCAACGAGGTGTCCTTACATTTGATGGCAAGCAACTGCCCACGGAGGGGCCCCTTGCAGTCTTCTCAGGGCGCGCCAGAGCTGAGTTCGCGATGCGGACGGCAAAAGTCAAGCCGCTCGGGAAAGACACAGCTTGGCACATGGCCGCGCGGGCGGCGGAATACGATGCCGACGCGAGAGTCATCGAAGGGATCATCCATCGCCAAAGATCATGACGAACAGCATCGTTAGTCGGTAGAGATAGAGGCCGCTTAAGGTAGCGCAGTTTCCGGCCCATCCTTGCATGCGCTGGCGTCTCGGAACACACGCCGGCGCCTCCAAAGAAATTTTGTACGATTTTTACCAAGCGCCGCCTTGTACGCAAATGATAATGACCGTTGCTGGCTTTGGAGCCATTCTTCAGCACTCAAGATCAGTATTATTCAAAGGACGTTCATATGAATTTCCCCATCGGCGGCGCGCAACCTATTTTCCCTGAGGAACTGGGCACGCTGAGGATTGTATTCTCGCAGCTTTGTGAGGAACACGAGATTCTAACCACTTCTGTTGAGGCCGGGGAACTCGCCTCAGAGTTGGTCCGACTGTTTCAAACAGGCATCAAAGACGAGACTGTGCTGATGGTCTTGATGCGCGCCAGGTTGAACCACCGGCAGGCCCAGTCCGTAGGCTAGTCTTGCAACCACAGCCGTATGGAGGAAAATTATGTTGTACCCTGGTCACTGCCTTGGTCCGTGCGAGATTGAAATGTTGTCTCGCATTTGCCCGACTGTGTGCGACGAGAGCAAATTGCCGCTTACTTCGCCCGATGCCGAAAAAGCGGCTTCTCACCTGCTAAAGCTCTTTGTGAACGGCCTTACCCGCGAGGAGGAACTGGTTGATGCGGCCAGGAACCGTATGAAATGGCTGCCTCGAGCTCATGCTTTTCAAAAGGCGACGCTGCCGCACTTCCAAGCCGTTAGTCAGCAGCAAGTGGCTTAGCCGGTTTACGAATGCGGGCAGCTCATTTTTCACGCAGCCCCTGCCAGGCCGAGTTGAGCCAGGAATTTCGAAACTCCGCTGAGCACATTGGTTCGTGGGGCCTCGAACTTGTAGCGGTACGAGGACACCTCAACCGGCTGATGGATAGCCCCAAACTGGTACGCTACCTCGCTCATCATTTTCCAAAGCAACTCGCTCAATTCCAAGGCGTTTTGGAAACGGCTTGAGTTCCCAGTGCGGCCGCAGGCGCCGCGCCGGCTGCCTAGCGTCGTTCTCTAGCCGCCCTCTGAGAAATCTCATCCTTTCGCAGGAGCGGTGGAAAAGGCCGCGATAATCGCCTCGAGCGACACGCTCAGAGCATTCGAAAAGGTCCTGCCCTTCTGCCAAATCGCGACGTAATGATAAAGAGCTGACGGTTCCACCGGTTTTGCTTCGAGGTTAAACGCTTCGTATTCACGCGCAATGATTTCATTGGTTATGGAAATGCCCAGGCCAGCCGAAACGTATCCGGCCTCGTGACCGTTGCAGTCGAATTCCACCAGTATGTTCGGCTCAACGCCGGCGAAGCGCAACGCATTGAAGTTCATCTGGTGGGCGGCGAACTGGGGATCGATATCGACGATCGTTTCGCCAGCCAGGTCGTGCGCCTGGATACAGGTCTGTTGTGAAAAGCGGTGGTCGGGATGAAAGATGCACACGTTGCGCGCCGACCCGAGCGGCGCCCATTCAAACAGGCGTGGGTCCAGCGGCAATCTCGAGATCCCCAGATCCGCGCGACCGGCCAAGATGTACTCGCCGATCTGGTCGTAGCTTCCAGAAATTGACCGGACGTTCGGAGAGCGACACGGGAAAGCCCTCCGGCGCTCTCTCTGACCGGACGGGCTCAAACCCGTCGCGCCCGCCCTCTCACTCTGACCACCGCACACAAAAAGGCCCGGCGCTCTTGCAAGTGCCGGGCAGCCAGATCATCCGCGAAGCCGAGGCTATTCCGCGGCGTCGAGTTGCTGCTCACTCTTCTCGTCGCCCCGACTGTCTTCGTCGTCACCGGCGAGAAAATCGGGCAGCGCTTTGTCTGCCTCGTCCGCGTTTGACGCGCCCTCGGCATCGAGGTCGATGAGCCGCAGCGGTTCGGGCAGCCAGCCACTGTCGGCCAGCAGCCGCTCCGCCTCTTTGGCCATGTCGTCCTTCTTGAGGTGGTCGATAAGCTGGGCGGCGCTCTCGCCTTCACCCTCGCGAACGGCCTCGATAATACGTGCCTTGGTGACGCGCCCGAGATAGTTGCCGACCGTCGGCCGCCAACCGGCATCGACCATGTCGAGGCCGACTACCCGGGCCAGGTGATCGGCCTCAGTGAGACGCTCCTGCACGCCATGTGCCGAGATAGCGCCGTTCCCATAGCGATCGGCCTTTTCATAAAGGGCGTTCACGCCGAAGGATGCACAATGGGCAAAAAGCGCGGCTCGCTCGTCGTCAGTAAGCGCCGCAAGCGCATCCCAGAGGTCGTCGACCCCCCCAGGCAAACGGGTTTCCCAGGCCGCGTGGCGGACTTCGACCGCGTGCGCGTAAGGCGTGTCGCGAAGCTCGGCAGATTGGGCCGAGAAAACCGTGCCGCGGACAGAGACTTCCATCGCGACACCCTGTGATCTGTAGCGGGAAAACACGTCGCGCACGAACTTGTGGAGCACGGCAAGGTAGGCGATCGCCGGATCGTTCGCGAGCTTGTCGCGTAGCGCCAGCGTGCGCTCGGCGGTCAGTTCCATGATCAGGCGATCCGGCAAGGGCTTGATGCCATCCTCCTCATCATCCTGCGGCTGAGCTGGCTGGCCGCCGATGGTAATTACCGCCCGCTGGACCGACGTCGCCCCATCGTCGGTTCCCCCGGCCCCGAAG
>NZ_RZQI01000063.1:0-12635 GCF_003998335.1 Mesorhizobium sp. M7A.F.Ca.CA.002.05.1.1
GGGCAAGAGAGGTCACCCTCCTGGCAGTTCAGGTAGGCCCTCAACTGCCTGGTGCGAGCCTTGGTCAGTTCAGCTTGACAAGCAGCGGCAACCATCGGCGCCGCGGAGCCACCATCGTCACCGCTGGATTGAAACGTGCATTCGGCGTTGCGGAACGCAATCCACGCTCTCTGCGCTTTCACCAACCGTGCCTTGCCGTCGGAATCATCCGTAAGCCGCTTCTGGATTTGCTTGAAGGTTTGGTTCAACGCCTGATCGGCTCTTTTGAAGTCCGAAGCTGGATCAGCCAGAGCCGCAGTGGCGGCGAACGACAGCATGGCGACGCCAGCAAGTAGAAAACGCATGATTGTATCCCCGGAATGAAAACAACCACAAGTAAGCACGCATGGGGGCAGCCGACAAGCACCGAAAAACCGTATAGTAAGCAAAGGGTTGTCGGGTTCAACAACGCAGGACGGACGAGGCTGGGGCCGTGAGGTGATATGCGGGGAATGGCCGCCACAAGCTGACGTCAAGATTTGCCGTTTCGCCATTGTCGTGGGCGGCGCCGGCGAGTTTCGCAACCCGGTCCTGGCAGACCGGACGCCGGACGCAAACGCCGTCGCGGAAAGCTGTGCGCCCGTCCCGGTGCTGACCGGGACGGGCGACGGGCAATCAGATCATTGCGGCTCTGGATCAGGCGTATTTCCCGGCCTGTCGCCGCCGCCCTTGCCTTCACGGCAAGGCTCGCCGATGCCGCAGCATTTGCCGTTGTAGGTGACGCCGGGCTTCAGCTTGTCGCATTCCCTGGGAGCGGTTGTCTTGCAGCCGGCCAGCACCGAAACGGCGATGGCGGCCAAAAGGACGTTTCTTGAAACAGTAAACATCAGACGTTCTCCTTGATGGACCATGTTTGGACACATCGCTTGGTCGCGCCTCGGGAGAAATTGGTTCACAAGAAAATTGCGATCACCGGCGGAATCTTTTTGCGAGCTTGCCTTCGCGTGAAGGCGCATCGCCGATGCCGGGGCATTTTGCCATGCTATGTGGTTTTCGGATTTGATTTATCGCATTGTCTTGTCGGCGTTGCCTGCAACCTGCCGTGACCGATGCAGCAGAACCGTAACAGGACATTCGCAACATTGCAGGCGAGAGACGTTTTCCATGATTGATCGCGTTGGACAATTCAGGGCTTGGTCGCCTCACACTCAGAAATGGTCCAGGATCGAAGCCGGAATGGTTGGCGAAACTGCGCGCATTCCCGAGGCGGTGATCGGGTCTCCTTGCGTGCCGTCATGAGTTCACAGTCCAGAAGGGAAAAACTGTCGCCTTGGCCGAAGATACATCGCGAACTGAACCGTGTGCGCACGCAATTGCAGTCGCCGTGGGCGACATTGGGCAACGCGCTCATTTCCGCAAAGCAGAACGCTGAATACCGACGCGAACTCGGCAAGCGGATCGAAGCCGCCCGCGAGACTTACACGGCGTCGCCGATCTCGCAGATTGCCGACAGCTTCATGCTCGTCCGGATCATCGGCAATGATCTGGAACCGCGACACCGCAAGGGCCAGTCATTCGACAACGTGCTGTTCATTCTGGACAACGAACCGGTCTTCGACGCCTGCGAAAAATTCTGGATCGTCAATCGGATAGTCGACACCGACGAGGAAGCCCGGATCATCGGCCTGCTCGAAAGCCGCCGCCAGAATTTTCACACAATCCCCTTCGAACTCGATGCGTACCGGAAGATATCCTGGGACGTCGACCAGCTTGTTGCCGGCGACCTCAGATTCTCAGAGAAGGGCCGGGCGAGCGGAAAGTCCGCGCGTTACGAAACGCACATCCGCCGCAGCAAGAACCTCTATGTGATGAACAACAATGGGGCTCGCAACGCCGCGCTCGCGATTGCCCGCGGCAGGGCAAAATGGCTGATGCCCTGGGACGGGAACTGCTACCTGACAGGCTCTGCGTTCCAGCGGATACGGTCCGCGATCGAGAGAAACCCGCACCTTCCCTACGCTGTGGTGCCCATGGCGCGTATTGTCGACAATGCGCTTCTGCTGGACCAGAGCTTCCAGCCGCCGGCCGAGGAAGAGCCGCAGATCATATTTCGAGCCGATACCACGCAACTGTTCGACGAAAACTATGGCTACGGAAGGCGGCCAAAAATCGAGATGCTGTGGCGGTTGGCAGTTCCCGGCCCCTGGGATCGCTACCGCGACGACGCCTGGGATTTTCCACGCCCGGTCCGGGCAGCGGATGCCGGGCTGCTCCAGAAAGCGGGCTGGGTGGCGCGCCTGGATTCAGGACGTTCGCATCTGGAGATCGGCAAGGCCGGCTTCGTCGCGCGTCTGGTCAGCCGCGACCAGGCGATCGTCGATATGGTCGATCAATGTGACGCCAAGGCAGTCGCCGCTCGGCTTGATACCTCCCGCCTGGCTTTCTATGACGAAGACGCCCTCGCCCACGCGGTAAAGGACGGACCCATCCTGCGCTATCTCGAAACCGCGGCCGGTCAGGCACTCGCCCGCGGTCCGTTCAGCGTGCTCGACAAGACTGGCCGAGCCCCCAGCGGGGATCCCCAGGACTATTTTCACCCGGCGCCTTACTGGTGGCCCGACCCCGACAGACCCGATGGCCTGCCCTATATCAGGCTCGATGGCGAACGCGTGCCCGGCACGGCATTGTATGCAGCAGGAAGCGAAACCTACGATCGCACACGCTTACAGCGCGTCTTCGACGACACAACCGTGCTTGCGCTCGCCGCAACCGTGCTTGATGGACGTCATTACGCCGTCCACGCCGCGAGGCTCATTCGCGCATGGTTTGTCGATCCCAAGACAAGAATGAACCCGCATTTGCGCTATGCGCAGGTGCGGTCGGGCCACGACAACAATGAAGGGGCCGGCTACGGCATCATCGAGCTGAAGGATTTCTATTTCTTCCTGGATGCCGTACGCTTGATCGAGCGAACAGGAGTACTGGGCGACGAGGATCGCGAGGCGTTCAGAGCCTGGCTCGGTTCCTACTGTGAATGGCTGGACACCGCGCCGGCAGCCGCGACGGCCTTCTGCAGCAGCAGCAACCAAGGAACGTACTACGATTTGCAGCGGGCATCGATCGCCACATTTCTTGGCGACAGCGCCACCCTGGCCAAGATCAGCCTCTATGCTCGGGAGAGATTGGCGACCCAGATCGCAGCCGACGGCTCCTTGCCCAGGGAACTGTCCCGCACGCGCCCCAGGCACTACGCCATGTTTACCTTGCAAGGCTGGACGTCGCTGGCCCGTGTCATGTCTTCGGTTGGTGACAATCTCTGGCAGCACAAGACAGCCGAGGGACTGGGACTGGTCCAGGCGCTGCACTGGCTTGTTGCGCACGAGAACAAGCGACACACCATGTCGGCCGAAACTGTCGATCCGGATCGGCTTGGGCCGCTGCTTCTCGACCTGACGCATCATGATCCCGCAGGGATGCCACCTGCCGATCTGGGAAGGGCGGCCAAGCCCATATTTCATCCAGACGAGGCAATCGCGCCTTTTTGGCTGTGGCGAAGACGTTAGAGCAGTTCACCGTTTCACGGAAACGGCGACCCGCTCTAACTCCTTGTTTTTAAGCAATTCCGGACGGAAAACCGTTTCACACTTTTCCTGGAATTGCTCTAGGGACGTCCGGCATTCCTGGCCTGTCACGTCGATGATGAGAACCACTTTCCCGAAATCAAACGCCCGCGACGGTGCAAAGGCTCTTCATTCTGGCCACCGCCAGATCGGGATCAGCGAGCAATCCGGCCTGGTCGGCAAGGCGGAACACGTCGGCATAGTGACGGATGCCGCGCGCCGACTGCATGCCGCCGACCATCGCAAAATGGTCCTGATGGCCATTCAGCCAGGCCATGAAGACGATGCCGGCCTTGTAGTACTCGGTCGGCGCCTCGAAGATTTTTCGCGATAGCGGCACGGTCGGCGCCATCAAGGCGTCATAGCCGGCGCGGTCACCCTCCGCCAGTTTCGCCAGCGCTGCATTGGCGACCGGCGCAATCGCGTCGAAAATACCGAGCAGTGCGTGCGAGTGTCTTTTCTCGTCGCCGGCGATCAGTTCGGGATAATTGAAATCGTCGCCAGTGAACATGACGACGCCGTCCGGCAGACGGTTCCTCAGCGCGACCTCCTTGCCGGCATCGAGCAGTGAGATTTTTATCCCCTCGACCTTGCCAAAGTGGCGTTCGATGATGGCAACAACTGTATCGAGAGCAGTCTCGAAATTCTCGCTGCCCCAATAGCCCCTGAGCGCCGGATCGAACATGTCGCCCAGCCAGTGCAGGATGACCTTGCCGGATGCCTGGGACAGGATGCGGTCGTAGACGCTGACATAGTCGTCCGGCCCCTTGGCAACTGCCGCCAGTGCCCGGCTGGCCATCATGATCGCCTTGCCGCCCAAGCCTTCGATGAAAGCGAATTGCCGCTCATAGGCGGTGACCACATCGTCCAGTGTCCTGGCGGCGGCGGGCGCCAGATGGTCGGTCCCGGCACCCGAGGCGAGATCGGCGCCATCGACGGTACGCGCCTCGGCGATCGAACGGCGAATCAATTCCTGCGCGTTTGCCCAGTCGAAACCCATGCCGCGCTGCGACGTGTCCATCGCTTCGGCGATGCGGAATCCCAACCGCCACAGATGGTGACGGAACGTCATCGTCCTGTCCCAGTCGACCACCGGCCTGGACCACGGATCGGTCATGGCAAGCGGATCGGCAACGACGTGCGCGGCGGCATAGGCGATACGCGAAAATCGCGCGCCGATGTCAGGCTGCACCGGTTCGCCGACCAGCGTGTACCGGGTGCTGCCGCCCCCCTCACCAGGCAAGGAAATGTCCATCGATCTCTCCCTTCGCAACGCTACTAGATGGAACGTTCCAATAAATCAAGAACCTTTAAGATTCGAACTCCACGGCAGGAAGAATGCTGCATTGCAACACAAAAGCCTTATGGAGCAAGCCATTTGAGTACGCACGATCGGCATTCGAGACGCGAGAAAAATCCCGATTGACTCACGACCGGAGCAGAGATTAGAACGTTCCAATACTTTTGGACCTGCAGTCGGGGAGGATGCATCTGGATGGCCAACCGGGCCAAGGCGACGATATTCGACATCGCCCGCGAAGCAGGCGTGTCCAAATCGACGGTATCGCTCGTGCTCCAGGGCAGCGGGCTGATCCGGCCCGAAACAGCGAGCAAAGTGCGCAAGGCGATCGAGGATGTCGGTTACGTCTACAACCGGGGCGCCGCCAATCTGCGCAAGGCGCACTCCAATGTCATCGGCATGGTCATCAACGATCTCACCAATCCTTTCTTCGCAGAGCTGGCGGTTGGCATGGAGCGGGTCTTCCAGTCGGCGGGCATCGTGCCGTTCATCGCCAACACGGCGGAAAATCCGGTGCGCCAGGAAGAAGTGCTGAAATCGCTGATGGAGCAAGGCGTCGCCGGCCTCATCGTCTCGCCGGCTCGCGGCACGACGCCGGGCGCCTTCAGGCGGATCGAGACGGCAGGTCTGCCGGTGGTCTTCGCCATGCGCCGGCTTCCCGAGAGCCGTATTCCGGTTATCGCGCCCGACAATCATCGCGGCGCCTATCTCGCCACCGCCCATCTGATCGGCAAGGGACATCGCAGGCTGGTCTTCTTCGGCGGTTCGTCCGACCTGGTGGTCTATCACGATCGGCTTGGCGGATTTCGCGAAGCCTGCGAGACGCAGGGCATCGCCGCCCGCGACGCACTGGTCGTCGAGGGCGAGACCAGCCGCAGAGGGGGTATAGGGTGTCTGGAAACCGCTCTCGCTATGGCTGAACCGCCGACCGCGGCGCTCTGCTTCAACGACGCTGTCGCCTTTGGCGCCATGCTGGCGCTGCGCAAGCGCGGGCTTGAGCCGGGAGTTGATTTCGCCATCGTCGGTTTCGACGATGTAGCCGAGGCCGAGCACTATATGCCGGCGCTGACCAGCGTCGCGGTGGACTCGGCCGGCCTCGGCGAACGCGCCGCCCATGTCATGCTGAAAATGATCCAGTCGCGCACCACGCGGGCCGAGGACCATATCGGCGCGGTCAATCTGGTCGTCAGGGAAAGCTGTGGCCCGGATCGCCGCACCCGAAACAGGACGGCCGGTTCGGGGATCATGAATTGAGCAAGGTCGTTTCGGCAGCGCAGGCAGCGGGCCTGATCAAGGACGGCATGGTCGTCTCCGTGTCGTCGTCGAGCGGTCTCGGCTGTCCGGACGCGGTGCTTGCCGCGATCGGCGAACGCTTCGAGGAGGAAGGCCACCCAAAAAATATCACCACACTTCACCCGATCGCCGCCGGCGACATGTACGGCATCAAAGGCATCGACCATCTGGCCAAGCCCGGCCTGCTGAAGCGTACTTTGTGCGGCTCCTACCCGTCCGGCCCCTCCTCTTCCGAACCGCCGCAGATCTGGAAGATGATCGGCGACAATTCGGTGGCCGCCTACAACGTGCCGTCCGGCATCCTGTTCGACATGCACCGCGAAGCGGCCGCCAAGCGGCCGGGCGTGCTGACCAAGGTCGGCCTCGACACCTTCGCCGACCCGCGCCACCAGGGCTGCGCCATGAACGCCGCCGCAAGCGAGCCGATCGTTTCGGTGCAGCAGTTCGACGGCGAGGAATGGCTCTATTTCCGCTCCATCGTGCCGCAGGTCTCGATCATTCGCGCCACGTCAGCCGACGAGCGCGGCAACCTCACCTACGAGCATGAGGGCGCCTATCTCGGTGGCCTCGAACAGGCGCTCGCCGCCCGTAACAATGGCGGCATCGTTATCGCGCAGGTCAAGCGCGTCGTCGAAAACGGTACGCTGAAACCGCATGACGTGCGCGTGCCGGGCGTCCTGGTCGACCATATCGTCGTCGCGCCCGACCAGTTGCAGACGACGCTGACACCCTATGACCCGGCGATCTCCGGAGAAATCTTCCGGCCGCTGTCGAGCTTCCGCACGCCGGAGATGAACGTCCAGAAAGTGATCGCGCGCCGCGTCGCCATGGAGTTGCGCGACGGCATGGCCGTCAACATCGGCTTCGGCATTTCCGCCAATGTCCCGCGCATCCTTCTCGAGGAAGGACAGCACGGCAAGATTACCTGGGTGATCGAACAGGGCGCGGTCGGCGGCGTGCCGCTGCTCGACTTCAAATTCGGCTGTTCGTCGAACGCCGACGCCTTCATGCCCTCGCCGCACCAGTTCATTTATTTCCAGGCGGGCGGCTTCGACGCCTCGCTATTGTCCTTCCTGCAGATCGACCGCCATGGCTCGGTCAATGTCTCGAAGCTTTCGGCGCGCCCGCATGTCACGGCTGGTGCCGGCGGCTTTGTCGACATCACCGCGCGGGCGAAGAAGATCGTGTTTTCCGGCTTCTTCAACGCCGGGGCAAAACTCTCATTGGCCGATGGCGGCATCCGCATCGATCAGGAGGGCAAGGTCAAGAAGGTGGTCAACGAAGTCGAGCACATCTCGTTTTCGGGCAAGCGCGCAGTCGCGCAGGGACAGGACATCACCTATGTCACCGAACGCTGCGTGATGAGGCTGACGCCGGAGGGCCTGGTCGTCACAGAACTCGCACCCGGCATCGATCTGCAGCGCGATGTGCTGGCGCAGTCGGAAATTCCGTTGGGCATTGCCAAGAACCTCAAGACGACACCGGCAGCCCTCTATCAGGAGCAACCGATAGGCCTGTCGCTGAATGGCGGCGCCTCGCTTGGAGGCGCGCATGGCTGAGCACCTCGTCACCTTTGAAACCGACGGCGCCATCGGCGTCGTCACGCTGCGCCGGCCGGAGAAATTCAACGCGCTGGACATTCCGATGCTGCGCGCGTTGGAGACGGCGCTTGACGCGGCCGAGATGGCCGAGGGCGTCCGCGTCGTGCTGCTGCGCGGCGAGGGCAAGGGATTTTGCGCCGGTGGCGATGTTGAAGCGTGGGCGCGGATGAGTGCCGCCGATTTCCAGGTGCAATGGGTACGCTACGGCCACCGCGTCTTCGACCGGCTGGCGCGGCTCAGGCAGCCGACCATCGCCGTTTTGTCGGGCCATGCACTGGGCGGCGGGCTCGAACTGGCTGTGGCTTGCGACTTCCGCGTGGCCGAAACACAGGTAAAATTGGGCTTCCCCGAAACCTCGATCGGCGTCGTTCCGGGCTGGTCCGGCACGCAGCGCGCCGTGCGCCGCTTCGGCGCGCAGACGGTGCGGCGCATGGCGCTGGGCGGCGAGATCTTTCTCGCCCCTGAAGCACTGGCCTTGGGCATTGTCGATCGGGTGGTCGAGACCGGCAAGGCGCTGGCTAATGCACAGGCGTGGGCGGAAAAGATCGCCGAGCGCGGGCCACTGGCGACGGAAGCCGCCAAGCTGATGATCGCGGTCGCCGAAGGCGAGGAAAGTGCCGCCGCCACCGAAGCGCTGGCCAGCGGCTTCATCGCCCTGACCGGAGATCTCAAGGCCGGCGTCGATGCCTTCAAGGCCAAGCAGAAGCCGGCCTTTTCGAGATCCTAGAGGAAAACAGATGAACGCCCCACTCAAGATCGCCATGCCGGCCGAGGCGGCTGCGGCACCGAAAGCCTACAGGCTGCTGATCGACGGCAAGCATGTCGATGCCCGCGACGGCCGCACGATTGCTCGAAATAGTCCCGGCCACGGCTTCACCGTCTCGCACTACGCACAGGCCGGCGAGGCCGAAGTGGAAGCCGCTGTGCAGGCCGCCCACAAGGCGTTCGAGACCGGTCCATGGCCGCGCATGAGGGCAGCTGAGCGTGCCGCGATCCTGCTCAAGGCGGCTGACCTGATCGAGGCGCGGCTTGAAGACATCGCCCGGCTCGACGCGCTGGAATCGGGCAAGCCGATCGCCCAGGCGCGCGGCGAGATCGGCGGCGCCGTTGACATCTGGCGCTATGCCGCCTCGCTTGCCCGCACGTTGCATGGTGAATCCTACGCCAATCTCGGCGATGCCATGCTGGGCGTCGTCCTGCGCGAGCCGATCGGCGTCGTCTCGATCATCACTCCATGGAATTTCCCGTTCCTGATCGTCAGCCAGAAACTGCCCTTCGCGCTCGCCGCCGGCTGCACGGCGGTGGTCAAGCCTAGCGAAATGACCTCGGCGTCGACCTTCGTGCTCGGCGATATCCTGATGCAGGCCGGCCTGCCCGCCGGCGTAGTCAACATCCTCGCCGGCTTTGGTGCCGACGTCGGCGCGCCGATGGTCAGTCATCCCCTGGTCGAGATGGTGTCGTTCACCGGCTCCACCCGCGTCGGCAAGATGACGATGGCCTCGGCCGCGCAGTCGCTGAAGAAAGTCTCGATGGAACTCGGCGGCAAGAACGGCCAGATCGTCTTCCCCGACGCCGACCTCGAAGCGGCCGCCGATGCGGCGGTGTTCGGCGGCTTCTTCAATGCCGGCGAGTGCTGCAATGCCGGCAGCCGGCTGATCGTTCACGAGGCGATCGCCGACGATTTTCTCAGCACCGTCAAGGCGCTTGCCGCCAGGGTCACGGTCGGCGATTCGCTCGATGACCCAACCAAGGTCGGCGCGATGATCTCGTCCGACCATCTGAAGAAGGTGGCCGGCTATGTTTCTGCCGCTGAAGGCGACGGCAGCCAGGTTTACAGCGGAGGCAAGCAATTGGCCTCCAATGTCGGCCAATATCTTGATCCCACCATCATCCGCGGCGTTACCGAGGAGATGGCCATAGCGCGCGAGGAAGTGTTCGGTCCGGTGCTCTCGGTGCTGACTTTTGAATCGATTGAAAAGGCGTTGCACATCGCCAACAACACGCCCTATGGTTTGTCGGCGGGCGTGTGGAGCGCCAGCATCGACACTTGCATGTCGGTCGCGCGTGGAGTGCGTTCGGGAACCGTTTGGGTGAACACATTCATGGAAGGTTATCCCGAGCTGCCTTTCGGAGGCTACAAGCAGTCCGGTCTCGGACGCGAACTCGGCAAACGCGCCGTCGAGGACTATACCGAGGAAAAGACAATTCAGTTTCATCGCGGCCAGCGCACCGGATGGTGGGTCGGCTGAGTTGAGAAGAACCCGGTGGGCTTCACCGGTCGTGTAATGCAACAAGGGAGGAAGTACATGTTGCGCAAACTGCTTATCGGAACGGCTCTCGCGTCGGGCCTGGCTTTCGCGGCCCACGCCGAGGACGTCAAGGAAGTGCAGATGCTGCATTGGTGGACGTCGGGCGGCGAAGCGGCTGCTCTCAACGTCCTTAAAGGCGATCTGGCCAAGGAAGGCTATGCCTGGAAGGACGTGCCGGTGGCCGGCGGCGGCGGCGATGCCGCCATGACCGCGCTGAAGGCGATGGTCGCGGCCGGCAATTATCCGACCGCCTCGCAGATGCTCGGCTATACCGTGCTCGACTACGCCGCTGCCGGCGTCATGGGCGACCTGACCGAAACGGCGAAGAAGGAAGGCTGGGACAAGTCCGTTCCGGCGGCCCTGCAGAAGTTCTCGGTCTATGACGGCAAGTGGGTCGCGGCGCCGGTCAACGTTCACTCGGTCAACTGGCTGTGGATCAACAAGGCCGTCCTGGACAAGATCGGCGGCACCGAGCCGAAGACCTTCGACGACTTCGTTGCCCTGCTCGACAAGGCCAAGGCGGCAGGCGTGATCCCGCTCGCTCTCGGCGGCCAGAACTGGCAGGAAGCCACCATGTTCGACTCCGTCGTGCTGTCGACTGGCGGACCCGAGTTCTACAAGAAGGCCTTCAACGACCTCGATGACGAATCGCTGAAGTCCGACACGATGAAGAAGTCGTTCGACAATTTGGCCAAGCTCGTCACCTATGTCGACCCCAACTTCTCCGGCCGCGACTGGAACCTTGCCACCGCCATGGTCATCAAGGGCGACGCCCTGGTGCAGGTCATGGGTGACTGGGCCAAGGGCGAGTTCAACGCCGCCAAGAAAACGCCGGGCACCGACTTCCTTTGCTATCGCTTCCCGGGCACCGACGGCTCGGTGATCTACAACTCCGACATGTTCGGCATGTTCAACGTTCCGGACGACCGCAAGGCCGCCCAGGTCGCGCTGGCCACCGCCACCCTGTCGAAGAGCTTCCAGTCGGCCTTCAACGTCGTCAAGGGTTCGGTTCCGGCCCGTACCGACGTTCCGGACACCGACTTCGACGCTTGCGGCAAGAAGGGCATCGCCGATCTGAAGGCGGCCAACGAAGGCGGCACGCTGTTCGGCTCGCTGGCCCAGGGCTATGGCGCGCCTCCGGCGGTCGCCAATGCCTATAAGGATGTCGTCTCCAAATTCGTCCATGGTCAGATCAAGACCTCGGACGAGGCCGTGACCGAGCTGGTCAAGGCAATCGACGACGCCAAGTAAGCGCCACGCGCCAAAAACCCTTCCCCGCTCCGGCGGGGAAGGCCCAGATCCGCGAACTTGGATCCGCGAAGCTGGTTGGCCGCGAGTCGACGGGAGGAGCCCATGAGCACGGTAGCGACAAGCCAGATCAAGCTGACGCCGGAGCATGCGCGGCCACGCGCCTCGGTGCGCTCACGCCTGCAGGACGCATTGCCGAAGATCGTGCTGGCGCCCAGCTTCGCCATCACCATCGTCTTCGTCTACGGCTTCATCCTGTGGACGATCTATCTGTCCTTCACCAATTCCAAGACCTTCCCGTCCTATGTCCTGACCGGCTCGCGCGCCTATCAGCGGCTGTGGGGCTGGACCTTCGACACCGACCCGCCGTCGAGCTGGTACACGTCGATCACCAATATGGGTATTTTCGGCTTTCTCTACATCGCCATCTGCCTAGCGCTCGGCCTGTTCCTGGCCATCCTGCTCGACCAGAAGATCCGCGGCGAAGGCATGTTGAGGCCGATCTATCTCTACCCGATGGCGCTGTCCTTCATCGTCACCGGCGTCGCCTGGAAATGGTTTCTCGATCCCGGCCTCGGCCTCGAGCAGACCTTGCATCAATGGGGCTGGACGAGCTTCCATTTCGACTGGATCAAGAACAAGGATTTCGTCATCTACACGGTGGTCATTGCCGGCGTCTGGCAGGCCTCCGGCTTCATCATGGCGATGTTCCTGGCCGGCCTGCGCGGCATCGACGGCGAGATCATGAAGGCGGCGCAGATCGACGGCGCCACCACCTTCCAGCTCTACCGCCGCATCGTCATCCCGCTGCTGCGGCCGATCTTCCTGTCGGCTTTCATCGTGCTCGCGCATCTCGCCATCAAGTCCTACGATCTCGTGGTCGCACTGACCAGCGGCGGGCCCGGTGGATCGGCCTGGCTGCCGTCCAACTTCATGTATGAGTACACGTTCAAGCGCAACGAAATGGCCGTCGGCTCGGCCAGTGCGGTGATCATGCTGATGACCATCGTCGCAATCATCGTGCCCTATCTCTATTCGGAACTGCGGGAGAAGCCGCGATGAGCGCCTTCACCACTCCCGCCCGCCAGGCCTCCGGCGGCGTCAACGCCAGGGTCATCAACCGCATCGTCATCTACGGGCTGCTGGCGCTGTTTGCGCTATTTTATCTGATGCCGCTGTTCGTCATGCTGGTGACCTCGTTCAAGACCATGGACGAGATCCAGAACGGCAACATGCTGGCGCTGCCCAGGGCACCGACCTTCGATCCCTGGCTGAAGGCCTGGGG
>NZ_RZQI01000641.1:0-3490 GCF_003998335.1 Mesorhizobium sp. M7A.F.Ca.CA.002.05.1.1
CGACAGGCGCGATCGGACAGCCGAGCGAAAACTGGTTGTCTTCCAGCATGCGTCCCACCGACTGGTAGATATGATGGACAGCCACCGCCGGATACTTTTCGGCAGCCAGCGCTTCGCCCAGCCTCTCCGTCACGTCGGCAACGCTGGCCCGCGTCACCTCGATGACCAGTTGGTCCTTGCCGCCGGGAAAATGAAAATAGAGCGAGCCCCGCGGTGCGCCGCTGGCGCTCAATATGTCGTTGAGCGAGGTGCCGTGATAGCCGCGCTGCCTGAGCAGCAGCCCAGTCGTCTCGAGTATGCGGGTGCGGGTGTCGTTGGCCATGTCAACCTCTGTCAGCAGGAATCATTATAGGCCTTGCGCAAAATATGACAATCGGTCTACATAATATGTAGACCAGTCTATATATTTCTCGGGAGAACGACATGCGGAGCTACCGTCTCGAAGGGTCTGGGACCGAACCCCTGATGCTGCGCGACACGGCGCAGCCGGAGCCGAGGCCGCATGAGATCGTGGCGCGCGTTCGCGCCACCTCGCTCAACCGGCGCGATACGATGATCCTCAACGGCACCTATCCGCTGCCGCCGCGCCAAGGCGTCCGCTGAGCGACGGGGCCGGTGACATTGTCGCCATCGGCGATACCGTCACCCGCTTTGCCGTAGGCGACCGCGTGACCGGCAGCTATTCCCCCGATGGATCGACGGCCGCATCCATGCCGGCCTCGTCGACCAACTCGGCTGCACGCTGGATGGCATGCTGACCGAATACGCCGTTCTCGACGAACAATGGGCGGTGCGCTTGCCCGATCATCTCGACTGGCATGAGGCGGCAACGCTGACCTGTGCCGGCCTGACCGGCTGGAATGCCGTGACGGGCGCCGGAATTCCGAAGCCCGGCCAATGGGTTCTGGTCGTCGGCTCGGGCGGCGTCTCGCTCTTTGCACTGCAGTTCGCCAAGCTGCTCGGCTGCCATGTCGCCGCCGTCACCTCGCGCGGTGAGAAAGCCGACAGGCTGCGGGCGCTGGGCGCCGACCTGGTGATTTCGACATCGGATATGCCGCAATGGGGCGCGACCGTCCGCGACCAGACCGGCGGCATCGATCTCGTCATCGAGACCGGTGGCCCGGCGACCTTCGCCCAGTCGCTGATCGCCAGCACGCTTTACGGGCACATCGTGCTCTTGACGCTGCAGGATGCGAAAGGCGGATCGATCCAGTTGCCGGCGGCACTCTACCAGCGCAGCCTCGCCACCATCAGCCGCCTGTTCGTCGGCAACCGGACCAATCTCGAAGCCATGCTGCGCGCCGTCTCGCAGCATCGCCTGCGGCCCGTCATCGACAAGGTCTTCGCCTTCACCGAGGCCGGCGATGCCTACCGCTATTTCCAGCAGGGCGACGTCTTCGGGAAGGTGATCATCGACGGCGCCTGACCCATCAAGTCCTCAAACCAAGGGAGAACGACAATGACAATTCGTGAAGCCTCGGCCAAATGGCAAGGCACGCTGAAGGAAGGGGCGGGCCGGCTGCGGCTCGGCAGCGGCGTCTTCGAAGGCGCCTATTCCTTCCCGTCGCGCTTCGAGAACGGTCCGGGCACCAACCCGGAAGAGCTGATCGCCGCAGCGCATGCAGGCTGCTTCTCGATGGCGCTGAGCGCCATACTGGGCGGCGCCGGCCATGTTGCCCGCAATATCCACACGATCGCCAAGGTGCATCTCGGCGCGACCGCGGCCGGGCCGACGATCACCCGTATCGAACTCGAAACCGAGGTGGAGGCCGCAGGACTCGCCGCAGATGAATTCGAGCGCCTTGCACAGTCCGCCAAGGCGGGCTGCCTCGTCTCGCGGGCCCTTGCCGGCGTGTCTCAGATCACCCTCAAGGCAACGCTCGTTGAAGCCACCAAAGGCCAATGAAGCCAGGAGGAAGAAGATGACACAGGAGCTTGTCATGGACGCAACCGCGTACGATCTGTCCCAGCAGACGGCCGAGATCATGCGGCGCTACAACGACGTATTCCAACGCCATGATCCCTCGGCACTCGCCGAACTGGTGGCTGAGGATTGCGTGATCGAGAACACCGCGCCGGCGCCGGACGGCGCTCGTTTTGCCGGACAAGCGGCGTGCGTCGGGCTTTGGACGGCGATCGCGACTCAGGCCGGCACGCGCTTCGATGTCGAGGAAACCTTCGTTGCCGGCGACCGGGCAACGATCCGCTGGCGCTATTTCATGGCCGACGGCAATTCGCTGCGCGGCGTCAACCTCATGCGCGTGACCGACGGGCGGATCGTCGAAGCGATGGGCTATGTGAAGGGGTAGCGCGCCCGAGCAATTTCCCAAAGGGCATCGCCCGGAACAGCGCAACAAGGCGAGCGGATCAGCAAGACTGAGCCGCTCCCCGTGGCTCTACCGATCCGCCAGCGCCAGCTTCGCGCCAAGCATGACGAAGGCGCCGGCGAAAGTCCGGCGCATCCAGGTCAACACCATTGGCCGCGAGACGACGTGGCTGCGGATCGAGGCGGCGAAGATGCCGTAGCCGACGAAAACCACGAAGGTCAAAAGCATGAAGACGGAACTCAGCTCCAGCATCTTCGACAGCGCGTTGGGCTCCGTGGTGCTGACGAATTGCGGCAGGAAGGCGAAGAAGAAGATCGAAAGTTTCGGATTGAGCACGTTGACGAGGATGCCGGTGGCAATCACCTTGCCGGCCGAACGCGGCGTCACATCCTGGTCGACGCTGAGGCCACCATTTTCCTTGAGTGTGTTCCAGGCCATGTAGAGCAGGTAGGCGACGCCGAGATATTTCAGCGTCTCGAAGGCGAGCGCACTGGTGTGCAGCAGCGCCGCCAGGCCAGTGATGGCAGCGGCCATGTGCGGGATGATGCCGAGCGTGCAGCCGAAGGCGGCGATGACGCTGGCTCGCGCACCGCGCGAGAGGCCGGCGCTCAGCGTGTAGAGAACGCCGGTGCCGGGCGAAGCCACGACAATCAGGGACGTCAACAGAAATTCGATGCTCACGATGGTTCCTCCGGCACCCTACCCAACCAGGAAGGTATCGGGCTGCGGGTCGGCGCACAAGCGGAGGCGATTGGAGATTGGCTACACCGGTAACCCGAGCGCCTGGCGTGCCATCAGGCACTCCTCGTCGCCGGGCATGCAGGCGCGACAGACATCCGGCCGGACGTCGTAGATGCCGCAAGCGGTCGACTTGCCGATCTCGCCGGACAGCGCCGAGCAGCGCACGCCCTCGCAGCGCATGCCTGACAGGTCAGATGCGACATATTTTTCCGGGATACGGTCGAGCTGTGCGTCATCCTCGGTGGAAAAGCGCGGCCACTCGGCCGAATAGGAACAGCAGGCACCGCAGCTTTGGCAATCGAAGGTGCCGTGTTGCGACGACAAAACGCTCGCGGCGGCCCCCAGGGCGGACAGCCCCGGCGCGGCGGGGTTTTGATCGGCGTCTTGCGGCAAGGCGCTATTTCTTCTTAGCCGTCTCGCCC
>NZ_RZQI01000642.1:0-3488 GCF_003998335.1 Mesorhizobium sp. M7A.F.Ca.CA.002.05.1.1
GCATGTGGCCGTGGTCGCGATAGGCGGTGATCATCTGATCGCCATCGATCAGTGCCATCTTCATGCCGGTGACGACCGCTTCCTGGCCGATATAGAGGTGGCAGAAGCCGCCGATGAAACCCATGCCGTAAAGCTGGCCGGCCTTTTCCTCGAAACGACGGATGAGCAGCATGTGCCGGTAAGCGGCAAGCTCTTCGTCCTTGGTGAATTCGGCAGGCTTGGGGGCCGAAAGCCCCGATTTGCCGTCGGATTTGGATTTGGCAGGCGCTTTTCTGGCGGCGGTGGCCATGCATCACTCCCTGTTGGCGTCTCTTTGTGGACATTAGAGCAGATGAAATCTGCTCTGGGGAGATCAGCTCTTCCCCACCGATTTAAGGGAGGCTAACACGCGTCAAAGCGTTGCGCCATGCCGAATTTGCATAGCTGGCATGCGCCTAAGCGATTAAAATCATTGAAAATATTGATGATTAACTTGAAATCAGTTATTTCGACGAGGTCGGCAACATAATGGTGATTTCGTCAGCCTGGGACAGATTGAGCGCCTTGCGTGCCTGCTCATCGAGCATGTCCTTTTCGAGCGTGCCTTCATGCATCAACCGAACGCGGCGCTCGAGTTCCATGCGGCGCGCCTTGATCACATCGAGCTGGCCTTGCAGCGCCACCGTCTGGGCTTCCAGCTGATATTTCGAATAGATGCCGAATTCGCCGTGATAGGCGTGAAAGCCGAAATAGGCCAGGAACGCCACGCAAAGCGAGGGAATGATCAGTCGGCCGGTGTTTCTCTGCTTGTGCTGACGCGTCCACATGATCCAAATCCTCGCGGCCGCGAACTCAGGCGGCTCACGATCTTTTTCGCCCGATTGTGCTTAACGGACGGTTACGGGTGTCCTGTTGGGCGGCGTCGAAACAAAAAAGGGCGGGAATGCTCCCGCCCTTTTGTCCGGTATCGATGAGCCGGTGTTTCTGGATCAGCCCTTGACCACCGACTTGCCGGCATAGCTTGCCTGCTTGCCGAGTTCTTCCTCGATGCGGATCAGCTGGTTGTACTTGGCCATGCGGTCGGAGCGCGACAGCGAGCCTGTCTTGATCTGTCCGCAATTGGTGGCAACCGCGAGATCGGCGATGGTCGAATCCTCGGTTTCGCCCGAGCGGTGCGACATGACGGCAGTGTAGCCGGCCTTGTGCGCGGTCTCTACGGCGTCGAGCGTTTCCGTCAGCGAGCCGATCTGGTTGACCTTGACGAGGATCGAATTGGCAACGCCCATGCGGATGCCGTCGCGCAGCCGCGCCGTATTGGTGACGAACAGGTCGTCGCCGACCAGCTGCGTCTTTTTGCCGATCAGGTCGGTCAGGTACTTCCAGCCTTCCCAGTCGTCCTCGGCCAAGCCGTCCTCGATCGAGATGATCGGATAGTCGGCGGCAAGCTTGGCCAGGTATTTGGCCTGGGCCTTGGGATCGCGCGTCTTCTTCTCGCCCTCATAGACGTAGTTGCCGTCCTTGAAGAACTCGGTCGCGGCGCAATCGAGGCCGAGCGCGATCTCGTCGCCCGGCTTGAAGCCAGCCTGCTCGATCGATTCCATGATGAAATCGAGCGCCACCGGCGCGCTTTTCAGGTTCGGGGCGAAGCCGCCCTCGTCGCCGACATTGGTGTTGTGGCCGGCGTCTTTCAGTTTCTTGCGCAGCGTATGGAAGATTTCCGAACCCCAGCGGACACCTTCGCGCAGCGTCGGCGCGCCGATCGGCAGGATCATGAATTCCTGGAAGTCGATCGGGTTGTCGGCATGCGCGCCGCCATTGATGATGTTCATCATCGGTACCGGCAGGAGATGCGCCTTGGTGCCACCGACATAACGGTACAGCGGCAGACCGGCGGCATCGGCGGCCGCCTTGGCCACCGCCAGCGACACACCGAGAATGGCGTTGGCGCCAAGCCGGCTCTTGTTGGGCGTGCCGTCAAGCTCGATCATGGTCTGGTCGATATGGATCTGGTTTTCGGCTTCCATGCCGCCGATGGCCTCGAACAGCTCGCCGTTCACCGCTTCGACGGCCCTGAGCACGCCCTTGCCGAGATAGCGGGCGCTACCGTCGCGCAGTTCGACGGCCTCGTGGGCGCCGGTCGAAGCACCCGACGGCACCGCCGCGCGGCCCATCGAGCCGTCTTCGAGAATGACATCGACCTCGACGGTCGGATTTCCACGGCTGTCCAGGATTTCACGCCCGACAATGTCGATGATGGCGGTCATTTGCGATGTCCTCGATTGATCTGAAGAATGCCGCACGTCTTAGCCAAAGTGCTGCAAAAGGCAATCGGCCGGCCGGCAATTATTGCCGCGGCATCAGCCTCTGAACGATTCACGAAGCGCAAATCGCTGTCATCATAAGTCATGCACGGTCGGCTGACTTCCGGTTAAGGTGCAGCGCGCGGGGCGAAACAGGAGGAGTTTCGCCATGTCCCAGTTGAGTGGTATCGTGAGTCTGTTCCTGATCGCGGCGGCATTCCTGACGTCGTGCGACAATCAGCAGTCGCCGCCGAAGGCGATGGCCCCCTTACACGTCAGCGAATAAGCCAGAATACAAAGCGGCCCCGTCTCTCGACGGGGCCGCTTTGTCGTTGCTGTCAATGCCAGTAAGGCGTGACCTTGTAGTAATTGTAAGATTCGTCGCGCGCCGCCTCGCCATCCGCCCCGCTCAATTCGTTGATCGAATAGGCAGGCGCCGCCCTGAGTTGTTCCTTGGAAAACGGCACGACATAGCCACCCTTGTCCTCATCATAGTCGAGGCTCGCCCACGGAATGGCGTGATATTTTTCGCCAATGCCGAGGAAGCCGCCAAAACCGATCACCGCGAACATGATGCCGTTCGTCATCTTGTCGAGCATCACATCCTCGATGCTTCCGATGCTCGTGCCTTCGGTATTGTAGACCGATGTACCGATGACCCGTGAGGCGGCGATGGCTTGGGTGTGACCTGTCTGGGTTGTCATGATTGTGCTCCTCATTGTGGTTTAGAACCATACTTGGACAATGAGGGGCGCGGGCGAAGGTTCCCGACTTTTCGGCGACGCCCGGTCACTCCGCGAGGATGAAGGTAACCTTCATATTGACGCGATAAGCAACAATCTTGCCGTCTTGGACGACGATCTTCTGGTCCTGGATCCAGGCGCCCTCGACGTTCTTCAGGGTTTTCGAGGCGCGCGCAATTCCCTGTTCGATGGCGTCCTGAAAGCTCTTCTTCGACGACGATGTGATTTCGGTGACGCGGGCGACGGACATGGCTTCCTCCTGCCAAAACGCTCAGTTGCAAGGCAAGCGTATAGCCGGCTCGTGCCTTCCACAAGCGCCGGCGGTCGGCAGGGTATGCGTCCGGCCTTAGAGGCCCTTGGCGATACGGTCGAATGCCATCAGCCGCTCGAGCAGGGCTGGCATGTCCTTTAACGGCAGCATGTTCGGACCATCCGACGAGGTCGAATTGTCAGGATCCTGGTGGGT
>NZ_RZQI01000643.1:0-3487 GCF_003998335.1 Mesorhizobium sp. M7A.F.Ca.CA.002.05.1.1
GAATGTCCTTGGTCTTCAGCAGCGCGACCTGACGGTTATACGGCACAGGCGGCGAATAGGCCGGAGGCACATGCATCTCGAGGAACGTCACCGTGACTTCGATGTCTTCCAGCGCGCCGTTTTCCACCGTCTTCATTCCTTGCCGATCACAACGGGGCCGGTCACGACAGGCGTGTCGGAAAGCCCGCCCCACTCCGTCCAGGAGCCGTCGTAAAGCCTGTTGTTTGTATGGCCAAGCGTTTCCAGCGCCAGCGTCACCACCGCCGCGGTAATACCGGAGCCGCATGAAGTGACGACAGGTTTCGACAGATCGATGCCGGCCTCCTCGATCACCTTGCGCAGACGGTCCTTCGACAGCAGCTCGCCATTTTCCGACAGCGCCGAATAGGGCAGATTGCGCGCGCCGGGCATATGGCCGGAGCGGATACCCGCGCGCGGCTCAGGTTCAGTGCCGGTGAAGCGGCCCGGTCCACGGGCGTCGGCGATCTGGCTCGCCTTGGTGTCGACGATCCCGCGCATGTCGGCGAGGCTGGCGACGCGCCCGGCGTCGAAATCGGCATGAAACACGCTTGGCGCGATCTTGGTCGGTTCGGCCGTCACCGGCCTGCCGGCGGCTTTCCAGCCATCGAAGCCGCCCTCCAGAATATAGGTCTGAAAGACGCCCATCACCCGGAACATCCACCACGCCCGGGGTGCGGAGAAGAAACCCGGCCCGTCGTAGACGACGATGGTGTCATCGGCCGAAACGCCCATGGCGCCGACATACTGGGCAAAATGCTGCGGCGACGGCAAGGTATGCGGCAGGGGCGAATCCGGGTCCGAAACGGCATCCTGATCGAGAAAACGTGCGCCCGGGATATGGGCCGACTCATACTCGCCGCGCGCATCGCGCCTCTGCGCCGGGAGATACCAGGATGCGTCGATGATCGTCAGGCCCGGCTCGCCGAGACGTTGCTGCAGCCAGTCTGCGTCGACGGTGAAGGGGCTGTCCTCGGCCATTTTGTTCTCCTGCTCGCTTTTTGGCGATCACTGTCCTGTTCAGTTTGCCGGCATCGGCCCAAAGCGGATGCGGAAGCGCCGGTTCTCGCGGCCCTTCTTCTCGATCTTGCCGATGTGGATTTCGCCGACTTCGGCGGTGCTTTTCACATGGGTGCCGCCGCAGGGCTGGCTGTCCACCGAAGCGTTGTCGCCGATACAAACCAGGCGGATCTTGCCTGTGCCCACCGGCGGCCGAACGTTCTTGGATTTCACCAGGCCGGGATTGGCGGCCAGGTCTTCGTCACTGATCAGCCTGACAAAGATCGGATGATCGGCCCGCACCAGGTCCATCAGCCCGGCGGTGACGTCCTCCTTGGTGAAGCCGGCATCCGGAGCGTCGAAGTCGACACGGCTGTCGTCCTCGGAAACCGAGGCACCGGTGATCGGGAACGGGCAGACGACGGTGAGCAGATGGCAAGCCGCGTGCATGCGCATCAGGAGATGCCGCCGCTCCCAGTCGATCGCCAGCCTCAGCGCCTCGCCTGGCTGCGGAACCGCCTGCTCCGGCGCCGGCACGTGTATGATCTCGTCCTTGGTCTCACCGGTGAGGGTGGCGGCAATGACGATACGGCTGCCGTCGCCGCGTTCGAGATACCCGGTATCGCCCGGTTGGCCGCCTGAAGTGGCGTAGAAGATGGTCCGGTCGAGGATGATACCGCCGCGATCGTTGACGGCAACGACCGTTGCGTCCGCCGTCCGCAGATAGGCATCGTCGCGAAACAGGGCGTCCGTCCTGTTTGCCATCACGCGACCTTTTCGAACGGCACCGGAATTGTGCTCTTCAGTTCCATCCAGCCTGGCACCGGCAGCTGCTTTTCGCGCAGGAATTCCGGGTTGAACAGTTTTGATTGATAGCGCGTGCCATAATCACAAAGAATGGTCACGATGGTGTGGCCGGGACCTAATTCCCTGCCCAGACGGATCGCGCCGGCTATGTTGATGCCGGTCGAGCCGCCGACGCAAAGGCCCTCTTCCTGGATCAGGTCGAAGACGATCGGCAGCGCATCCTCATCGGGGATCTGGAATGAAAAATCCGGCGTGAACCCTTCGAGATTGGCGGTGATGCGCCCCTGCCCGATGCCTTCGGTGATCGAGCTGCCTTCGGACTTCAGCTCGCCGCTGGTGTAGAAAGAATAGAGCGCGGCCCCCAGCGGATCGGCGAGCGCGATCTTCACATCCCGGCTTTTGGCCTTCAGTCCGGAGGCGACGCCGGCCAGCGTGCCGCCAGAACCGACCGCCGACACGAAACCGTCGACCTTGCCGCCGGTCTGGTTCCAGATCTCCTCCGCGGTGGTGCGGATATGGCCGTCACGGTTGGCGACATTGTCGAACTGGTTGGCCCAGATGGCGCCGTTCGGTTCTGTCTTTGCCAGTTGCTCGGCCAGCCGCCCCGACAGTTTCACGTAGTTGTTGGGATTCCTGTAGGGCACGGCCGGCACCTCGATCAGCTCAGCGCCGAGCAGCTTGATCGTGTCCTTCTTTTCCTGGCTCTGCGTATCGGGAATGACGATGACGGTCCGGTAGCCGAGCGCCTTGGCGACCAGCGTCAGCCCGATGCCGGTATTGCCCGCCGTTCCCTCGACGATCACGCCGCCGGGCTTCAGCAGCCCGCGCTTCTCGGCGTCGCGGATGATGAACAGGCCCGCACGATCCTTGACCGACTGGCCGGGATTCATGAATTCGGCCTTGCCCAGGATCTCGCAACCGGTTTGTTCCGAAGCTTTGTTGAGGCGGATCAGAGGCGTGTTGCCGATCGCGTCGATCACAGAACGGGGCATTCAGGATTCCTTGTGTAGGTGCGCCGAAACCCTAGAAACCCGAAGCTGCGGTTTCAAGGCAAGAATTTGTCTGGTCCAGTCGCATTTGCAGTGCTGTTGTTGCGTCGGCGCTTCCCGAGGCTGGCCTCTTGCGCCACTGTTCATTTCCGGCTGACGTTGAAAAGCGGCTTTTCATTCGATTTCTTCACCGCTAGAGCAATTCCAGGAAAAGTGTGAAACGGTTTTCCGTCCGGAATTGCGTAGAAACAAGGAGATAGAGCAGTTCGCCGTTTCCGTGAAACGGTGAACCGCTCTAGAGCAAAGCACCAACAAGTCGACAGGGCGCAGCATGACACTCTACCGGGCTAACCCGAAGCACGGCGTCGCCTGGATCACGGGCGGCTCAAGCGGCATCGGCCGTGCGCTGGCCAGGGATCTTGCTTCCCAGGGCTATGCCGTCGCGGTGACGGCGCTTGACGACGATCCGATCGACACGCTTGTCGTCGAGACCGCGCAGATGCCGGGCAGTGTCACGGCCTTTCCCTGCGATGTCACCGACGAGCCGCGCATGGCAAGAACCGTCGCCGCGATCGAGAAGGAGCTCGGTCCCATCGTGCTCGCCATCTTCAATGCAGGGAACTACATTTCGACGCCGGGGGAGAATCTTGTCGTCAACGACTTTCGCCGGTCCT